>JAGHDT010000555.1 GCA_021159805.1 Anaerolineae bacterium | reverse complement strand
GCGTACACCACGCAAACGTGAAAATGTGACGCGAAGAAGACCCTAAAGCCTGCAGCCAAGCCTTTAGGCCCGGGAGCGGAAGCTGTTTTCGAAGTAGCGGTGCTCGGGATGACAAGCAATAGGCGGTATCGCCCTGGGGTCGAATGTCCTGGATGCGCCGCGCCGCGCGTCGCATCCAGAGAAATCTGTGCTAAGATCGGAGTAGCGTTGACCGCGACGCTGAACAATGAGTTCCCCGCCTAATTGTCTGCTGAGGGCTAGCCGCTATTCTCGCCAGGAGGTGCAGTGCAATGGAGATGGGAGATACTACCTCGGAACGGCCGAACATTGTCCTGATTATGGCCGATGACATGGGCTTTTCGGATATCGGCTGCTATGGATCAGAGATCCAGACTCCTAATCTCGACGCGATGGCGACCAGCGGAGCTCGCTTCACACAGCTCTACAATTGTGCACGCTGCTGTCCTACCAGGGCAAGCCTGCTTACCGGTCTTTATCCCCACCAGGCCGGCATCGGCCACATGGTCGGCAATGACGGGATCCCCGAATACCAGGGCTATCTGCGGGATGACTGTGTCACCATCGCTGAGGCGCTGAAGGCCGGTGGGTACCAGACTCTGATGTCGGGTAAGTGGCACGTGGGTGGTGCCTATGACGCGCTGGCTCCGGAGACCTGGGATCCCGGTGGTCCCGGCCATCCGACACCGCGCCAACGGGGTTTCGATCGTTACTACGGTACATTGGACGGCGCGGGTAGCTACTTCCATCCGCACGCGATGCTGGAGGATGATACGATTGTTCATCCGGAGGCGGCTGAGGCCGGTGACTACTACTACACCGATGAGATCAGCGGCCACGCTGTGTCGATGATGGCGGATGCGGCGCGGAAGGATGCTCCCTTCTTCCTCTACGTTGGCCATACGGCGCCGCACTGGCCGCTTCAGGCTCTCCCTGAGGATATTGCCAAGTACGAGGGGCGATACCGTAAGGATGGTTGGGATGGAGTGCGGACCGCGCGTCACGAGGAGATGAAGGGGATGGGCCTGGTCAGCGAGCGCTGGGATATCTCA
This sequence comes from Anaerolineae bacterium, assembly GCA_021159805.1. GTDB lineage: Bacteria > Chloroflexota > Anaerolineae > B4-G1 > SLSP01 > PWVB01. The sequence goes on along the minus strand of JAGHDT010000555.1, from coordinate 7,725 downwards.
CCCCGCGATGAGGAGGCCCCGGCCTGGGAGGATGTCAAGGCCAGGGACTGGGAGGATATGCGGATGGCGGTCTATGCCGCCCAGATCGATCGTATGGATCAGGGCATCGGCCGGATCCTCGCCAAGCTGGACGAGTTGGGTCTGGCCGAGAACACTTTGGTCATGTTCCTGGCGGACAACGGCGGATGTGCCGAGTTCCTGCAGGAGGATGGTTGGTGCCAGCGTTATGCCACTCAAACCCCCGACGGCAAGCCGATCCATACAGGGAATCGGGTGGATGTGCGTCCCGGCGGGCCGGACACTTTTATGAGCTATGATCTGCCGTGGGCGAATGCCTCGAATGCGCCTTTCCGGCTCTACAAGCATTGGGTGCACGAAGGTGGCATCTCCACGCCCTTGATCGTGCGCTGGCCCAGGGTGATTCAGGCCTCGCGGATTGAGCATACTGTCTGCCACGTCATCGATCTGCTGGCGACCTGCGTCGACGCTGCCGGTGTGGCCTACCCCACCGTGTACAATGAGCACGAGATCACGCCGCTGGCCGGCGAGAGTCTGGTGCCAGCATTCCAGGCCGAGGGCTGGAAGCGGGATGCGCCGGTCTTCTGGGAGCACGAGGGCAATCGCGCGGTCCGCGATGGGCGCTGGAAGCTGGTCAGTCGGCATCCGGGCAGCTGGGAGCTGTACGATATGGTTGAGGATCGCACTGAGCTCAACGACTTGAGCGAGATTAACCGGCTCCAGGTCGCCAACATGGTCGTGCAGTATGACGCCTGGGCCGAGCGATGCAAGGTTCTGCCGTGGCCCATCCACGGGTGATGGGTGTGAACTCGGGGCTGTTGATTGCGCCGGTAGTGATCTTCTGCCGGCCAGGTGAATGAGGGGATGCGGTCAGGTCAGCTACTAGCTCCCTGGCGCCGGCTGCGTCTGCGCAGCCATCCCGCGGGCTTGACACGTAGACAGCGCAGAAACTTCGTCTACACGCAGATGGATGCCCTGGGGGTCGGGCTGGTCATGGCCGTCACTCCCTTCCTGGCTGTCTTTCTCACGCGGCTGGGCGCGACAAATCAGCAGGTTGGGCTTCTCAGCGCGATTCCTGGAATAGTAGGGCTTTTCCTGGGCCTCGTGATGGCCGGCTTCCTCCAGACTCGGCGTAATATCGTGCCCTGGTACAGCGGCGCCCGCTTCATCCGGCTGCTGACCTATGGCGGGGTGGGGTTGGCGTCGCTGCTGCTGCCGGCCGAATACGCGATCCGTGCAATTCTCGCTATGGTGCTGATCTCCAGCATCCCCCAGGCCTTGCTCTCCGTTGCCTTCTCCGTCATGATGAATGCCATCGCCGGCCCCGAGCACCGCTTTGCGCTGCTCAGCCGGCGCTGGTCGACGATTGCGATCGTTGGCGCTGCTATGACGCTGGTTGTTGGCCAGATTCTGGACCGCGTCCCCTTTCCGCTCAACTATGAGATTGCCTTTATCAGTTTCGCTGCTGCCGGCGCCGTGATCAGCCTCGTTTTCTCCCGCCGCATTGATCTCCCTGAGACCGAGCCTGACGCCACTTTTGAGCGCAGCGAGCCGTGGATGGGGCAGATAGGTGATCTGGCGAAGGCAATCTGGGCGGAGAAGCCCTACGTCAGTATTGTCTTCAAGCGGTTGGTCTACATCATGGGCTCGCACCTGGTGATACCGCTCTTTGCGCTCTACTATGTGCGGGAACTGCAGGCGACCGATGCCCAGATCAGCATAATCGCGACGGCACAGCGGATCATGTTGCTCGTTGGCTACTATCTTTGGCCCCGTTTACGCAAGCGACGGGGGTCACGGTTTGTGCTCCTGGCGACGACGTTTGTCATGGCGCTGTATCCTGCACTAACGGCAGTGACCCATCAGGTGGGGGTCATGATCGTGCTCGCCGGGGTCACCAGCATTTTCCAGGCCGGCGTCAATCTGGTGTTCTTCGACAAGTTGATGGAGACCGTGCCGGAGGAAGGCGGTGCGATGTTCGTGGCTGTGGCTCAGACATTGCAGTATCTGGAATCTATCGTGGGGCCTCTGATCAGCACGTGGCTCACCGCCTACATCGGACTTGGCGGCGCCCTGATCCTGGGGACGTGTGTTCGTCTCGCCGGTTTCGGGCTCTTTCTCAGTGACCGGGGCAACCGCGAGAGCCGCGGTCGTGCCGCAGCCTCCGGATAGCCCCGATGACGCATCTCGTGCGCGTGCTCTATACGACGACCCTGCTCGGCCTGGCGACGTGTGCGGCCCAAGCTGTCGTCCTGATTGTCTTGTATCTCATCCATCGCCGCGATCCCTCTCCGCAGATACCGGTGGTCCCGGAGGGGGAGCTGCCGTCTGTCACCGTTCAGGTTCCGCTGCGCAACGAACAACACGTTGCGCGTCAGATTGTTGAGGCTGTCGCTGCACTGGACTGGCCCAGGGACCGTTTGGAGATTCAGATCCTGGATGATTCCGAGGATGAGACCGCCGCCACGGTGACAGCCGAGGTCTTGCGTCTTCAACGTACCGGCCTTAAGATAGAGGCGATTCGTCGCGCCGAACCTATCGGATACAAGGCCGGCGCGCTGGCTGCGGGCCTGACTCAAGCGTGTGGCGAGCTGGTGGCGATCTTCGACGCTGATTTCTGCCCGGCCCCGGACTTTCTGCGGCAGACCGTTCCCTATTTCCTGTCGGACCCGGGATTGGGCATGGTGCAGGCGCGGTGGACGCATCTGAACGCTGAGTATTCGCTGATGACGCGCATCCAGGCACTTGCATTGGACGCGCACTTCACCGTGGAACACCTGGCTCGCAACCGCTCAGGCCTGCTGATGAATTTCAACGGCGCAGCCGGGGTGTGGCGACAAGCTGCGATTGAGGACGCGGGCGGGTGGAGTGCCGATACGCTGACGGAGGATCTTGACCTGAGCTACCGCGCCCAGCTTGTGGGGTGGCGCGTGCTCTATCTGCCGGATGTGGTCGTGCCCGCCGAGTTGACGCCACTGGTGGTGGCTTTCAAGGCGCAGCAGGCACGCTGGGCCAAGGGGGCGTCTCAGTGTCTGCGGAAGTTGGCCGGACCGATTGTGCGCTCTCGGCGTCTCAATCTCTGGCAGAAGGTGATGGCCCTGCTGCACTTGAGTGGGTATTTCAACCAACCGTTGCTGTTGGCCATGATCTTGCTGACCCTGCCGATGGTGCTGACGGACCCGCACTTCTCCGACTTCTCGCTCTGGTTGGGTGCCCTGGCTTCAATACCGCCGGTGTTGTATGTCCTGGGGCAGATGACCCTCTACCGTGACTGGCCGCGACGGATTCTGGTCTATCCGGCCTTGATGTTTCTATGGCTCGGTATGGCGTGGAGCCTGACGCTGGCCGTCCTAGATGGGCTGCGGCATTGGGGAGGGGCGTTCGTGCGGACGCCCAAGTACCGCCTACGTCGCCGGGCCGACCGCTGGCAGACCTCGGCGTACAGGCCACGGGCCGGCGCGACGTGGGTTGGCGAAGTGCTGATCGGTATCTATGTCTTCGCAGCGATCTGGCTGGCGCTGAATCTGGACCATGCGCACCTGGTCCCGCTCGTGGCGAGCTACGCGGCCGGGCAGCTTATGATTCTGAGTTTGACTTTGGTGCAGGCGCTGGCGGCTCGTCGTGGTGCAACTCGCCAGCCGGAGTCAGGGATTGCCGTGCAGGACTCAGTGAAGGGAGGTTGTGATGACGACGTCGCGTGAGAGAGTGATGGGGGCAGTGAACCACCGAGTGCCCGATCGTGTCCCGGTTGATTTCAGTGGGCACCGGTCCTCGGGGATTATGGCGATCGCCTACAACAAGCTGAAGCAGCATCTGGGCATAACATCCGGTGATATCTACGTCTACGATTTCGTCCAGCAGTTGGCGATTGTGGAGCCACCGGTCCTGGAGCGCTTCCACGTGGATGTGATCGAGATGGGCCGCGGATTTGCGCTGAATTCAGAGGACTGGCGTGATTGGGTCCTGCCGGATGGCACGCCCTGCAAGATCCCGGCCTTTATCCAACCTACCAAGGTGGGTGACGACTGGCAGATCCTCGATCCTGATGGCACGCTGATTGCTATCCAGAAAGAGGGCAGCCTCTACTTCGAGCAGACGTGCTTCCCCTGGCTTGACGATGGCGGCGGCGATTTCTCTGATCTTGCTGCTGCGATGGATAAGGTGATGTGGGCGACGTTGGGCGCGCCTCCTGCACCCATCGGATTCGATGATGCCGGCCTGAAGCAGTTGGCTGAAGGGGCAAAGCGCTTCCGAGCCTCATCGGATCGCGCGATCATCGGGCTGTTCGGTGGCAATCTCATGGAGTGGGGCCAGTTTCTATTCCGAATGGACAACTTCCTTATGCGACTTGCATTGGAGCCGGCGCGTATGCACCGCTTTCTGGACAAGTTGACCGAGATGCATCTGGCGAACTTGGAGAAGTTCCTCTCCGCTGTCGGGCCCTACATCGACATCGTTATGTTTGGCGATGACCTGGGCATGCAGCGTGGACCGCAGATCTCGCCGAAGATGTATCACGAGATGTTCTTCCCCCGCCACCGCGCGATGTGGATGCGCGCTAGGGAGCTGGCGGATGTCAAAGTGATGTTGCACTCCTGCGGCAGTATCGAGCCGTTCATCCCGGACTTTATCGAGGCGGGTCTCGATATTCTGCAGCCCATCCAGACCTCGGCCCGGTCTATGGAAGCCGTGGCCCTCAAGCAGGAATATGGCCGGGATCTGTGTCTTTGGGGTGGTGGCTGCGATACGCAGCACGTCCTGCCGCGCGGCACCCCCGACGACGTCGTCGCGGAGGTGAGCCGGCAGGTGACGACGTTGTCACACGGCGGCGGTTTCGTCTTTCAGCAGGTTCACAACATCATGGCGGATGTGCCGCCGCAGAACATCGTGGCGATGCTGGATGCGGTGAACGCCGGCTAGGTCCGGCGCGATTTCCTATCGTCAAGGGGGGCTTTGATGGCGACGCTAACTGCCCTGCTCAATGCGGTACAGATCTTGGGGAAGCCGTCCTGGCGTGAGATGCTGACGTACGTCGCGGAGCTCCACGGACGGTCGACGCATCCCGCCCAGGTTCCCTTTCTCTATCCGTGGGAGGAGATCGGCCCGGGGTACTGCTACGGGCCTGCCTTTGGCCACTGGGATGCCATCCACGCGTTCCTTGACACGCAATTTGACGAGCCCGAGCATGCACGCCAGCAGTTGCTGAACTATCTATCGGTCCAGTCCGAAGACGGCATGCTGCCCGGCGCGGTTTGGATGCCGCGGGCGGATGACCCGAGCCGCAGGTCGCCTCGCTGGAGCAACCGGACCTCGCATCCGCCGGTCTGGCCGATGGCGGCGCAGGCCTATGCTGATTTCGCACACGATGATGGTATCCTCGCGCGGGTCTATGATCCGTTGATCCGGCAGATCCATTGGTTTGAGCAACATCGCCGTGCCGAGCCGCAGGGCTTCTACTACTCCGACATCCTGACGTTTGACTGGGAGAGCGGGGTGGACGAGGGCGTGCGCTTCAAGGACGTCCAGCCCGGTCCCTTCGCCTGCGTTGATGCGAGCGCGCACATGTACCTGTTGTACACGGCGGCAGAGGATTGGGGCGCACGGCTGGGAACGACGACGGGTCTGTACGGCGCCAAGGCTGCTCGACTGCGTGCTTTCATCCAGCGTGAGCTTTTCAGTGAGGAGACCGGCTTCTTCCACGATAGCTGGTCCGTCAACCACCCAGACCGACGCCCGATGGCTCTGGAAGGAATGTGGCCGATGGTGGTCGGCGCGGCTACGGAGTCACAAGCGCGGCGCGTGATCGATGAGAACTTGCTCAATCCACAGCGGTTCTTCACGGCGCATCCGGTGTCCACTGTGGGTGTTGATGAGCCCGATTTTGAGCTGCGAATGTGGCGTGGGCCGACGTGGAACAGCATGACTTACTGGGCGGCCTGGGGCTGTCTGCGCTATGGGCGGGCCGACGCGGCACGCCTCTTGCTGGAGCGAGCTCTGGATCGGTCTGCCGAGCAGTTTGGCCGGACGGGCACCATCTGGGAGTTCTATCACCCAGAAGGTGGTGCACCCGAGTTACTGCTCCGCAAGCCCAATACTTCCCACAACACGCCCTGCCGGGATTACCTGGGCCACAACCCGCTGATCGCGATGGCGCGGTTGTGGCAGGAGGCGGAAGAATGAAAGAATGGCAGAATGGCAGAATCAGCGAATGGCCGACAGGGCGAGCAAGCGACAAGGCGATAGACGGTGCTTTGCTCTGTATTTTGGTCTTATACTGGGACAGGGCGCAATCAGTGGGCCGGTACTTCGCCTTTTCGTTCGTTCTCTGATTCTGCATTCTCCGATTCTGTGATTCTTCCATTCGCTGATTCTTGATTCTGCTCGGAGGTCTTATGTCTCAACCCAATATACTCTACCTGCTCAGTGATGAACACAGCTTTCGGTTTATGGGGCACGTTTCGCCTGAGGAGGGCGGCGAGCCGGTGTCGACGCCGACGTTCGACCGGCTGGCGGCTCACGGGACGCGTTTCACCGATGCCTATTGCCAGATGCCGCTGTGCACGCCGTCGCGACTGTGTCAGCTGACGGGTAAGGAGGTGCGGAAGTGCGGGGCCTGGAACAACTGCGTGGTGCTGCGCCCCGAGCTTGTCACGATGCCACAAGCGCTGGCCGACGCCGGCTATGCGACCTGTCTCGTGGGCAAGATGCACCTCGGCGGGAACCAGCAGTTTGTGGGCTTCCAGCACCGTCCCTATGGCGATCTCACCGGTAAGACGGGACACCAGTGGGAGCCGTTGAACCGGGGTGGGAAAGACAGCATGCGGTCGCGCACGGCGGATGCCGGTGTGACTGCAGTGCCCGAGAGTTTGCTTCAAGACACGGTCGTGGCTCAGGAGACGGTGGCCTGGCTGCGCGAGCACGCTCACGCGAATCCAGATCAGCCGTGGTTCCTGTGCGCGTCTTTCAGCCGGCCTCACTTCCCGCTGACGGCGCCGAGTCGTCATATTGATGCCTATTGGCCTGACGGCGTCACCGAGCCCAAGGTGCCCGCTGCCGGCGATGCGTACGATCATCCGATGAGCGTGGGAATGCGCGAGGGATTCAAGGTCGACGCCATCGATCACGATGAGATGCTGCGCGCTCGCGCGGCTTACTTCGCCAACGTGAGCTATCTGGATGAGGTGATCGGCGATCTGCTGGTGCGGCTCGATGCCGATGGTCTCCTGGACGATACGATCATCGTCTATACCACCGATCACGGTGAGATGGCGGGCGAGCACGGTGTGTGGTGGAAGAATGGCTGGTATGAGGCCTGCACCCGGGTACCACTGATCGTCTCCCTTCCTGAGCAGCGCAACGGTGTGGAGCCGGCGCGCGTTGTTACGACGCCCGTCGGGCTCGTCGATCTTTTCCCCACCCTCTGTGGTTTTGCCGGCGCAGATGGGCCGGAGGATCTGGATGGCGCGGATCTGAGTGGCGTGGTGCGTGGGGAAGCCTCACCGGTGGAGAGACCGATTTTCTGTGATGCGTTGAGCCCGCGCTGGGGTGCCGGGACGGAGTTCCGGATGATCCGGTGGCGGCAGTATAAGTATGTGCTCTTCCGGGATGCGCCGTCGCTCTTCTTCGATCTGGCCGTTGATCCTGGTGAGCAGCGTAACCTACTTGACCACGAAATCTCGGCTGCAGCTTCAGAGACACTGACCTATC
>JAGHDT010000353.1 GCA_021159805.1 Anaerolineae bacterium | reverse complement strand
CTTCTCGATCTCTATGGCGCCGGTGGTGCCGATCTGCGCGCCAACCGTGCTGCCCGACAGCGCGTCGGGGCCGGTGATGTCGCTGTCGGCTCCAACGACGACGATCTGACCGGCGTTGATGTAGGGCTCTGAGAAGTCATACTTCTCCTGCCGCTCTTCGGTGATGGTAACCGAGGAGATGATGGCGTCGTACTCACCCGCGGCGAGGCCGGCAAAGATGCCGTCCCAGGCGACGTTTTTGAATTCGATCTCCAGGCCGGCGGCCTCGGCGACGGCGTTCATCAGATCGATGTCGTAGCCGACGATCTCTTTGTTCTCGTCGACGTACTCCATCGGCGGCCACGTCGCGTCTGTGGCGACGACGACGGTCTCCGACCCGGCCTTGCAGCCGGTCAGTGCACCCAGGGCCAACAGCACCAATATGAGACCTGTCCAGGCAACTCTACGTCTGTTCATGTATCCTTCTCCTCACTATGCTGGTATTTGGGTGGCGGCGCAGCCCTTCGTTTCCCCCCTATGGTGACCCGAAGCATAGGACGCCACGCCAACCCCCAATCTCCTATTATCAATGCCGATGCGCGAAAGTCAAGTAACTGGCGTGACATCCGGCGCGGCTTTAGCGACGAATGAAGGGGTTGTTCGGCGTGGGGGGCTGCATATCCGAGGCTGCCTGACTGAAGATGTGGTCGAACACAACGGTTCGACCTGCGCGGGAAGCAGACCGTCGGGTGCGATGTCGCGTCTCCTTGACACTCCAGGGACGATACCCTACCATACGTCCGTGTTTCCATCCCACCGCTCAGGAGGTAGATGATGTCGGGAAGCTCACTGATTATCGACCGCAACGTTGAGATGCACACCCGCGACGGGGTGATCCTCCGCGCGGATGTGATCCGCCCCAGTACCGATGAGCAGCTCCCTGTGCTGCTCCAGCGTACTCCCTATGGCAAGCTCGCAGGGACCAACAGCTTCGCCGTGATGGCCGCGGAGCGCGGCTATGTCGTCGTCAACCAAGACACCCGGGGGCGCTGGGACTCCGAGGGCGACGGAACCCCCTTCATCCACGAGAAGCGCGACGGCTTCGACGCTGTTCAGTGGGCCGCTGCGCTGCCTTGGTCCAACGGTGACGTGGGCATGTTCGGCGGGTCGTACGTGGGTTACACGCAGATGGCCGCTGCGTCGCAACAGCCTCCGGCGCTCAGGACGATCATCCCGGCGGTGACGTTCTGCGATGCGTACCGCCTCATCTATCCGGGTGGCGCCTTCGCCTTGGGCCTTGTCACCAGTTGGGGTCTTGGTTCGCAGGCGGCGATGGCGTTGATGCGGATGGAGGCTGGGGAGACCAGGGATCGGAAGATGGCTGAGCTGATTGACCAAGTGAACGGTATTGCGCGTCGTGCCGGTGCCCGGGGTGACACGTTCTACCATCTACCGTTGCAGACGATGCCCCTGATCGGCAAGGAGGGCGTGTCCACGTTCCTTTCGGATCTGTTGACCCATCCCTTGAGCAGCGCGCAGCACTGGCAGTCCCTCCGCGTGCCGTTTGAGTCCATCCAGGTACCGACCTTCCAGATCGGTGGCTGGTACGATATCTTCGCCGGCGACACGCTCTTGGACTATGCGGGTATCGGCGCCGCCGGAAACGCGAAGCAGAAGGTGCTGATGGGACCGTGGTTGCACGGGCCGCTCTCGGGCCTAGTCGGCGACGTTGACTTCGGGTACCAGGCTGACGATGCGACTTTGATGTCGGCCGAATGGCAACTCCGTTGGTTTGACCGATGGCTCAAGGGGAAGAGCAACGGGATCGACGAGGAGCCGCCCGTCCGGCTGTTTGTTATGGGCGACAACGTGTGGCGCGACGAGGAGACGTGGCCATTGGCACGCGCCAGGCCCACTGAGTGTTTCCTTCACAGCGGAGGGGCGGCCAACACACTCCACGGCGACGGCGTGCTCTCCTTCGAGGGACCTGGGGACGAGCCCGGGGACAAGTCCCTTGACACCTTCGTCTATGATCCTGGCAATCCGGTTCCCACGCTCGGGGGAGGGTTGTGCTGCTCCAACACAGCGATGGCCGCGGGCGCGTATGATCAGCGCGAGATCGAGGCGCGGCCCGATGTATTGGTCTACACCTCGGATGTACTCCAGGAGGATCTCGAGGTCACTGGGCTGGTGGTGGCCAAGCTGTGGGCCGCCACGAGTGGTCGTGACACTGATTTCACGGCGAAGCTGGTGGACGTGGGGCCCTGTGGTTATGCGCGTAACGTCGCCGACGGTGTGATCCGCGCCCGTTATCGACTTTCCACGGCAGAGGCCCGACTCGTCGAGCGGGACAAGGCCTACGAGTACAGCATCGAACTCGGACCGACGAGCAACGTCTTCAAGGCAGGTCACCGCATCCGCATTGAGGTCAGCAGCAGCAACTTCCCCAAGATCGCGCGGAACCCGAACACCGGCGGTGACATCGGGATGACATCAGCGCTGGTGCCGGCTGTCCAGACGGTATTGCATGACGCTGAGCATCCTTCCTGTGTCATTCTGCCGATTGTGCCGCGGTGAGGCACGCGGGCGCGCACACCATGCAGCTATGGAAGTGCAGCACGCAGAACGCCGGAGTGTTCTCCGGCGTGAGCGCCACGAGGTGGGCGAGACTGGTGTAGCGGGTGGCTGTCAGCAGAGTAGTCAGCATGTGCCATCGCGCGCCACGCAGAAGACAAATACAGCGCGCAGACCAGAGCGGGCGAGAGGCCGGGCATCAGAATGTCTACGGTCCGCAGATGGCGTCGATCTGCAGAAGGCGTGGGCGGCATACCGCCGTTCTCGAAGCAGACCTCATGTTCGCTGGCGCACACCACGCAGGACGAAAATGCAGCGCGAAGAGCAGAGCGGGCAAGATGCCCGCGGTCCGCAGAGCGGATCGGAGAAGGTTATTTTCGAAGTAGACGTCATGTGCATCAGCACACCACGCAAGCGTGAAAATGAGACGCAAAGAACGGCCCAAAGCCGCGATCGGGATCAGGTGAAGGGCTTTGGGCCGGCAGAACGCATCGCAGAAGGCTATTTTCGAAGTAGACCCCATGTTCGCTGGCGCACACCACGCAAGCATGAAAATACGACGCGAAGAACGGCCCAAAGCCACGGTCGAGACTGGGCGAAGGGCTTTGGGCCGGCAGAGGGTGGTTTTCGGGGCCGTGCCTCTGGTCGCCTCTCCCATTCCGTCTGCGGAGTATGGGAGATGAAATCCCCGTTTCAGGGGAGGG
>JAGHDT010000584.1 GCA_021159805.1 Anaerolineae bacterium | reverse complement strand
GCCTGTGGACGTGTGCCGGGCACCATAGCCAGGGGCATATCCACGATTTCCTGGGCACTCTGCTGCGTCACAGGCCGCCCGCATTGTGGACAATGGGGGATACCGATGCGGGCATAGATCAGGCGCAGATAGTCATAGATCTCGGTGACGGTTCCTACAGTAGAACGTGGATTGTTAGAGACGCCCTTCTGATCAATCGCAATCGCCGGGCTCAGACCCTCGATTGATTCGACATCAGGCTTGCTCAACCGACCCAGAAACTGGCGTGCGTACGCGCTCAGGGACTCAATATACCGCCGCTGCCCCTCCGCGAAGATCGTGTCAAAGGCCAATGAAGACTTCCCAGAGCCGGAAAGTCCGGTAATGACGACCAGCTTGTTCTTGGGAATATTGATGTTTATGTTTTTCAGATTGTGCTGTCGAGCACCACGGATGATGAGCTCATCGCTCGCCATACGGCCTCCCTCGTCGCCCTTTACGTCAGACTGCAACCCAGTATTATAGCATAGTCCTTACCACAGACCGCGCACATTTGTTCTAGAAATCCAGGCACGGGGTTTGCGATGCGCTTCCTTTTCTCGACCGGCTCTCTCTACACATATGGTCTTGCCAGATGCTTCGCACTAGCTGCTGATGTCGGCTTCGACGGCATAGAGCTTATGGTGGACGATCGGTGGGACACCCGCCAACCGCGCTACCTTCAGGCCCTCACGGACCGATATGGACTCCAAATCCACGCCGTGCACTGCCCCTTCCGGCCCGTGCCGGGATGGCCCGCCGGCAATGTCGAGACGCTGGAGCACACTGTTCGCGTGGCACAGGCCCTGGACACCTCGATTGTCGTGCACCACCTCCCGATGCGCGTGGGCCTCATCATCTTGCTCATCCAGGGGCACCGGCGGATCTTGCCCATTCCAGGCTGGCATCCAGACCGAACCTACCACGATTGGATGGCTGGCGAAGGTTACCGGAGATTGCAGGAGGAGAGCGGCGTCAAGTTGTGCGTCGAGAACATGCCGGCGTGGCACGCTTTCGGACGCCGCTGGAACGGCTTCCATTGGAATTCACCGGACCGCTTGACGCGATTCCCGACGCTGACGCTGGACACCACGCATCTGGGGACGTGGGGACTGGAGCCAGCCGCAGTCTACACTCAGTGGCGCCGGCGCGTCGCCCACGTGCATCTGAGCAACTTTGACGGACGCGAACACCGGCGTCCGGAAGTCGGCCACCTGGACCTCGCGCGGTTCATCGGCGCGTTGGCCACGGACGGCTACTCCGGCAGCGTTACACTGGAGCTCTCACCCGATGCCTTGGATGCCGGTGATGATGACGAGCATATCCGCCAGGTCCTATCGGCCAGTCTGCACCGGTGTCGAGCCTGGGCCAGCGTGCCCCAGCCGGATTAGTCAGCAACACCCCTCGCCATACCTCTTGGTGTTGACAGCGCCTTCCTTCATGGTATCATTTCCATAGTGATCTTTAGCACTCGCGATACAGGAGTGCTAAGTTTCAGATGGATTCCCACGGCGTGGACCGTGAAGAAGACCAATCTGAGCAGGCAAGGCCGTGTGCATGCCTGTACTCAGAGCAAGGCTGATCCCTCTGCGTCGCGGCGCCGGAAACCGAGCTCTGCGCGCAGGGGGACATTGTCGTGGGTGACACAGGATCAAGCGATATCGTTTTCGGAGTCGCGCTAGAGTAGGCTGGGCGGTGAGAATATGGTAGAAGCACAGAGCTTGTCACCACGACAAGAACTGCTGCTCAGGCTGATCGTAAGAGAGCACGTGGAGACCGCGGGAACCGTGGCCTCTCACACGTTGGTGGATCACTATGACCTCGGTGTTAGCCCGGCCACAGTCCGCAACGATATGGCCAGGCTGGAGGATATGGGCTACCTGCTGCAACCGCACACATCGGCCGGACGTATCCCCACGGAGGCAGGATTCCGCTACTTCGTCGAGCGGTTGATGACAGAGCGTGCGCTACCTCGCACCGAACAGCGTATGATCGCACACCAATTCCACCAGGCGCGGGAGCATATTGGGGCGTGGCTACCTTTGGCCTCGTCAGTCCTGGCCAAAGCGGCACAAGCTGCGGCGATCTTGACAGCGCCGCGCACAACGAGCTCGCTCTTCAAGCATGTGGAATTGATCGCAACACACGGGCGTGCCGTATTGTTGATCTTGGTTCTGGAAGGGGGCACCGTCGAGCAGCAGATACTCGTCGTGTCAGAACCCTTGACGCAAGAATCATTGCGTGAGGCTGCCGATCGGCTAAACCAGGTCTGCGCGGGGCTGGACGCCCAACAGATCAGAAGCCATATGCGCGAGTTTGCGCCCCTTGAGACCGATGTGGCGCAAATCGTACTATCAATCTTGGAAGATGTGAAAGAGTCGCTCTCCGACGAGATATATTACCATGGTCTGGCGGAACTACTCCAAATGCCGGAGTTCGCCGTTGCAGAAGACGCATCCTCCGCACTCGTCCGCGTGATGGAAGAACGGAGCCTGCTTCAGGCCGTCCTTGCTGAGACACTCACACCCTCAGTAGGTATCGGCAGCATACGTGTCCTGATTGGCGGTGAAGGACGCTGGGAGGAACTTCGCACGTGTAGTATGGTATTGGCTCGCTATGGCATCGCCAACTACGCCACCGGCACGTTGGGGATCGTAGGCCCCATACGTATGCATTACGGCCGCGCGGTATCGGCCGTAAGGTTTGTGGCAAGCGCTCTGGGGGAGCTGGTCTATGACATCTACCAGCCCGACTCTAGCTCCGGCTACCAACCTAACAGCGCGCACCGCGAGCTCAGCGACAGCTGACGGCGCAGCCGAACAAAACACACAAGTGGAGATGAATAGACAATGACAGAAAACGATTTGGACAAACAGCCGCCCGTCGATGTTACGGACGAAGACACTGGCGCTGAAGAATCCATAGCTGAGGAACCCACGGCAGCTGAGGATGAAGGTTCAGCGGTCGACCTTGAGACACAGGTGAAGGCCCTCGAGGAGAAACTCGCCGGAACCGAAGCAGCCCTGGCCGAAGCAGAGAAAAAGACAGCTGAATATCTGGATGGCTGGCAGCGAGCCCAGGCATCATTTGCCAATTTCCGCAAGCGCACCACCGCAGAGCAGACTCAGTGGCGGAGTATGGCCAATGCCGCCTTGTTGGCGCGATTGCTCCCGGTCGTTGATGACTTCAAGCGGGCCTTTGATGCTGTCCCGGACACAATCAAGGACGATCCGTGGCTGAGCGGTGTCCAGCTCGTGGAACGCAAGGTCGAGGCGATCCTCGAGGCCGAAAATGTACAGCAGATAGAAGCAGAGCCCGGCGACATCTTTGATCCGAATGTCCACGAAGCCGTGCTCTACCAGGAGGTAGATGGCTTCAATGACGGCGAGATCGTCGCCGTTGTGGAAACAGGTCATATGCTGGCGGACCGCGTGCTGCGGCCCTCGATGGTTGTCATCGCGAAGGGTACAAGAGAAGCCCAGCCTCAGGCCGGGGAAGAAGCCCTGGAGCCGGAGTCCGAGGAATCAACAGTTCAGGGGGACGCATGACCTTTAGGACAACATGCGGATCAAACACGATCCCTACCCCGGCAGCCCTGATGGCGCAGCCCCCGCAGACCCTCCTTAAGGGCCAAGTGGAGTTCACATGAATGACGATTATTACGCGACTCTTGGGGTGGACCGCAATGCCAGCCCGGAGGAGATCAAGAGAGCCTACCGGCAGTTAGCACGCAAGTACCATCCGGATGTCAGCTCAGAACCCGACGCCGAGGAGAAATTCAAGGAGGTCAACGCGGCCTACGAAGTTCTCTCGGACAGTGACAAGCGCTCGATGTACGATCGCTATGGAAGCGAGGTTCCGCCAGGTTTCGGTGGCTTTGACTACGGCGGCATGCGGGACCCCTTCGATATATTTACCGAGGTCTTTGGTAACCTCGGTGGGTTCGGAGGCTTCGGCCGATCGGGCCGCCCCGGTCCACGTCGCGGCAACGACATCCGTACCAGCCTCAATATCTCCTTTGAGGAAGCGGCCTTCGGTGTTGAGAAGGAGGTCGAAATCCGGCGGCAAGAAGTATGCCCGGTGTGTAGTGGGTCCGGCGCCGAACCCGGGACGTCCCCGGAGACATGCACCGAATGCGGCGGCTCCGGCCAGACCCGCCAGGTCCAGCACACGCTGCTAGGATCATTTGTGAACATCACGACGTGCCGACGCTGTAATGGCAAGGGAACCGTAGTCCGAACGCCGTGCCACGAATGTCACGGGAGCGGCAGGATCTATACTAACCGGGGGATCCAAGTCTCGATTCCCGCCGGCGTCGATGACAAAATGACGATCCGCGTATCCGGTCAGGGAGAACCCGGTGAGCTCAACGGGCCCAACGGAAACCTGTATATCACGCTCGACGTCAAGGCGCACCAATACTTCAAACGCCGCGACACAGATGTGATCCTGGAACTGAAGATCAATGTGGCGCAAGCTGCCCTTGGCGATACCATCACCGTGCCGACACTGGACGGTGACCGCCAGATTACCGTGCCTGCCGGCACACAGTCCGGTGCGATCTTCCGCCTGCGCGGACTGGGGATCCCGAAGCTGCGCGGGGTTGGGCGCGGAGATGAACTCATCGTGACCCAGGTCGCGATTCCCAAACGGCTCTCCGAGGAACAAGAGGAGCTCTTCCAGCGGCTGGGCGACACGCTGGGCACCGAAATTGTGATTGACGATAAGCAGGGCTTCGTCGACCGTGTCAAGGAAGCCTTGGGGCTCTAGACCTGTGGAATGGTTAGAGGTCAGCATCCAGGTCAACGGAGAGGCAGCGGAAGCCGTCGCCGAAGTCCTGAGCCGGTACGCCCCCCAAGGGGTTGCCTTTGACCTCAGCGTTGATGATAGCGTGCCCGATGGCATCGGTTCGAGCCCGGTCACGGTCAAGGCTTACCTGACCGTGGATGAGGACATCCACGAGCGCCGGCGCAAGGTCGAAGCAGGCCTGGGGCATCTGCGCCACATCTGGCCCGTGATCCCCGAACCGGTCTTCAAACCCGTGCAGGATCAGGATTGGACCGCCCTATGGAAGGAACAAATTCCCGTCCTCCATCTTGGGCGGCGCATGGTCATCAAGCCTTCCTGGCGCTCGTACACACCGGCGCAGGATGAACTCATTCTGGAGATGGACCCCGGCATCGCCTTCGGCACCGGACTTCACCCTACCACCCAGCTGTGCGTACTCGCGACAGAAGCACTGGTCAAACCCAATGCCGAGGTGCTCGACCTGGGCACGGGCACCGGGATTCTAGCTATGACAGCAGCCAAGCTCGGCGCAGGACATATCCTGGCAGTCGACAATGATGAGGATGCCATCATCGCTGCCCAGCACAATGCGGACGCCAATCAACTCAGCGACCGGATCGACCTTGTTCGTGGATCGCTCGAACATGTGTCAGCGGCCTACGATCTGGTGTTGGCCAACATCCTCGCGCCCATCATCATCAGTATGGCTAGGTCGGGGCTCGCCGAACGCGTCCGGCACGGGGGCTCCCTGGTCGTCTCCGGCAT
>JAGHDT010000037.1 GCA_021159805.1 Anaerolineae bacterium | reverse complement strand
GTCTGTCAGCGGGCACTGCAGCTGGCCGACCATATCCTGAACGACGGCTTTGTGCGCGAAGATGGCTTCGTCTGGCCCTACTGGGACCTGGCCCGAGAACGCTTCTGCCTCAACTACGCGCACACCGATGACTGGCTGTGTCCGGGCTCATTGGCCAAGATCGGCGTCCAGATGCTGGAGCTGGCCGAGGCGTTGGGCGACACGGTGCGGGCCGATCGTCTCCGTGCTGCCGCGCGCGGGCTTGGGACATGGCTATCGGAGCACGTTGAGCCGCTGGCCAACGGATGGATTCCCCGGCGTGTGACGCCCGAGGGGGCAGCGTATCCTCTCTCCCCCGAGGGGGGCGCCGATTCGATGTTCGACCAGAGCGCCGACGGACTCTTCCTGCTCGATCTATGGCTCCGATTGGGCGATACGGCACGGGCACGCGCGCTGGGTGACGCCTTCATTGCGGTCGGTGGCTTCTGGGGCAGCATCAACCACGATACCTACGACAGCTGCGAGAACGTCGCGTATGCGGTGGCGTTCCGCATCCTGCGCCGTGGCGCTGACGCCTTGGGCCTCCCTGTGTGGCGGCAGTTTGCCTATGACGTGGCGTTGCCGGCGATGGCTGCCTTCCGCATGCCGCGCGACGAGCATGGTGTGGTGACTCGGGGGCTTTTCTGGATGGAGAAAAGCTGGGATACTGCCTATCTCTGGGAGAATGCCGAGGTCGCTCAGGCTTACTTGGAGGCTTGGCTGGAGGCAGATGATGCTGCCGCACGGGATGCGGCGCTGGAGACCCTGGCCGCGATCGCGCACCATCACGATGGCCCTTTGGGCTTCCTGACCGAGGGGATTGATTGGAACAACCACGTCAGCCAGCGCCACCACGTCGGGTTCAACACCTACGGTGCCATCCGTTATACCGAGCCTCTGCTGAACAACCTGCACTTGGTGGGCCCGACGCTGACCTATCTGATGGCGCAGTCCCTGAAGTCTCCCGCAGATACCAGTCTGCGCTCAAGTCTATCTACCTTCTCGTCCCTCTCACCCCTGTCAGGTGAGGCGCGAGCTCTGGAGGCTCGCGATGGGCAGCTGTTGCTCCGTCTGATCCATCCCGTGATTGCCACGGATGCTGGTGTGGCCGCTGCCCTGGCCTTCTGCCGGAAGGCCGGCCTCGACGGCGTGCTGCTCTTCGAGTCGAGTTACGATACCGACCCGGCGATGCTGACCCTGGATGTGTTGGAGACCAGATTCGCGCGGCTCAGGGCCCTGGTGCCGCTCTTCCGAGACGCCGGGCTCAGCGTGCATATCAACGTGATGATCACTATGGGGCACACCGATGGCGGCGGTGCCCAGCCCGAGGCGTTCGACTTCCAGCGTCTGGTGGATGCCGACGGCAACATCTCCCGTGTGACAGCGTGTCCCCTGGACCCGGCATTCTTCGATTACGTCGCTCAGATCTACCGGTGGGCGGCCGACTGTGAGGCCGATGCCGTCTGGGTGGACGACGATGTACGTTTCCTCTGGCACGATGTGCCTGAGATGACCTGCTTCTGCCCGCATCATCTGGCGGCGATGGCGGTCCGCACGGGCCGCGCGTGGACGCGCGAGACGTTAGTGGCTGCACTTGCCGGTGATTCCGACCCTGCCGTCCGGCAGGCGTGGTTCGATCTGCAGCAAGAGGCTATGGCGGGATTGGCTGAGACGGTCGAGCGCGCAGTTCACGGCGTCTCACCCCGGCAGGTCATTGGCCTGATGAGCGTGGGCGCGGCGGTGCACAATGCCGAGGGGCGGGTCACCGACCGGCTTCTCCGTACACTCTCGGGTCCGGATACTCGTCCCATGCTGCGGCCTGGTTCCGGATTCTGGGACGATGAGACCCCGGTCAGCCTCTTGGCCAAGACAGAGGACGTGGCGCGGCAGGTGGCCTATCTGGGCCGGGATGTGCGGGTCGTGGCCGAGGTTGAGAACCACCCGTATTCACCATACCAGAAGTCCCTGCGTATGCTGGCGCTCGAGATGGCGCTCGACATCCTGGCCGGGACGCACGATATCAGTCTGAACATCCTGCCGGAGACACAACCCTTCGAGGCGCGTGAGGTGGACTATGCAGCATTCCTCCGTGACCAGCGGCCTTTCCTGAGGGAACTGGGCCGCGCGCGGGCGGGAAAACGCCGTATCGGTGTGGGAGTCGAGGCACGCGAGGACGTTGCGCGGAAGTTGCCCATTGCCGGCGGGTCGCTGATGCAGTGGGTGGAAGCGCGGCCCTGGGAACTCGCGCTGGGGCGTATGGGGATGCCTGTGGGCACGCTCTATGATGCGCCGCATCTCATCTCCGGTAGCGTGGTGTATACGGATCGCTATGCGTTGGGGAGTATGCTACAGGATGGCGCGCTCCTGACGCCCGGCGCGGTGCGCGGCCTGCTGGCGCAGGGCTGGGGCGACGACCTTGGCATTCTTGACGTGACATCGGCGCCGGCGGACGTGAACGAGGTGATCACGGAGGAGCCGCTCAACGGACAGCACAGCGGTGTCTGTCTGCCCGTGCGTCACTATGCCGGGCTGTTGCGTCCGCATGCC
>JAGHDT010000506.1 GCA_021159805.1 Anaerolineae bacterium | reverse complement strand
TCCGATACCCCCTTAGCCGCTCAAGATTCGGACCAGGGTCCGAGAGATCACGACCACGAGACAGATTGCCGCTCCCAGCGTTACCACGCCGACGGCCCGGGCCGCCGCTTCTGACGGAGTCCAGGCGCCGACAAGCGCTGCGCGGGTAACGCCCAGCGCCGCCTCCAAGGCGCCGACCAACACGATGCTGACCAACAGCGCTCCACTCGACCTCATCCAGCCCTCCTCAACCGCTCAAGGCGCGGATCACGATGCGGGAGATGGTCACGGTGAACAACGCCCCCACTCCCAGCAACGCTACGCCGACGACTCGAGTCATCGCCGTCGAGAGGGCCCCCGGCTGGCCCAGGATCGCCTGCAACTGCGCATCGACGAACCCGAAGGCGACGCCCACGGCCATCACGGCTATCGCCAGCCCAATCACCATATCCAGGAAGTAGACGCCGATGCGCAGAATGGCCTCCCGCGCCTCCTGCGCGCCGGTCACGCCGTTGCCCAGCAACGACGCCACGTCTCCCGCCACGACGTTGGCGAAGGCCACCAGAGCCACGCAGAGCGTCAACAGGCCGATGCGATACAGAACGTCAGCATGAGCCCGCGCGCTGCCCGTCATCGCTGCAAATTCGCCCTCGACGAAGGCCGCCGCAATGCCCACGGCCAGATAGACCGAGACGATAGCGCCGACGACGGTCAATCCCTCTGTAACCAGTTGAACGGCTGTGTCCATCTTTACAGGCTCTCGATCAGGATCATCACCATGCCGGCCAGTGAGAAGAGGAAAGCCGTGGGCTCGCCTTCCAGCTCTACCTGTCGCCGATTGGGGAAGAACCGCCCCATCCTCGCCCGCACCCACAGGTTCTTGAAGAACATCCCAAGCCGCTTCTGCTGCCAATATCGCCACATGAGGAGAAGGGCCATGATCGAGCCGGACACCACCAGCAGCAGTGCCAGAAACCGGCCGGTAGGAAAGATCCCAAACAGGACCATCAGCAGCTTGGCGTCCCCCCCGCCCATAGCCCCCAGGCTCCACAGCAGCCATGCGCCGAGCCAATACCAGATGAAAGTCAACTCAGGAGATACCGGCTGGCCGTGGCGTACGGCGAGCACGATCCTCGCCGCACGCCAGACCAGCACCAACCCCATCGCCGGCAGGGTGAGGAAGTTGGGGACCTTGCGCGTTCGCAGATCCCACACGCCGACCACCGTCAGGTAGATCGCCAGCAAGCCCATCGCCACTGGATATAGCAATTGCTCCGCAGTTTTCATATCTGTTGCCTGCTTATTGGTATTGACCCCGTGCATTGCGGATCACGCCCTGCACTTCGATGACCGGGATGCACAAGCCATTGCACCCGGGGTTGGGCTCCCGGGCCGTAGGAGCAGGACCCGCAGCCCCGGAGACGAACTGCGATGTCGGGTAGCCAAACATGCGCAGGTCGAAGGGCTGCCACCCCGAATCGACCGTGTCCCAGCAGTGCTCGTCCGGGATTCCGTCGTCGTTCTCGTCGTCGTCGCAAAGCACCTGCTTGGGCACGTAGCAGCGATCGAAATGCCCGTCGCCGTCGTGGTCGCACTGGCCTGCGATGTCCTGGCCGTAGCTGCACTGCCAGGCGTAGACGCATTCCCAATCCGTCTTCTGACGCTCATAGATGCGCCGCCAGAACGCCGTCCAATTTGTGTAGACCTGGGCGCGATAGGCCGGCAGGGGATCGCCCTCAGGATCTAAACTGGGCCCGCAACGCGGCTTTCCCCACGATGCCTTCTCCCACGATACCACGGCGCTGCCGTCGGGCCGCGACTGCACCGCTGCGTCCTCTACGCGCCACACAGGCGGAATATCGTCGTCCCGCCCCCAGGCAATTCCAATGCGGTAATTGCGGACCAGCCGGTCGCCCTCTTTGATGTTCTGGTTGAGGCAGGCGTTGTAGTCGAGCGTCTGCGACCACGCTTCTCTCCAAGCCGGACTGTCAGGGTCCAATTGCATCAAAGCTGGGACGAGCACCATCGAGCGCGGATATGGGATGCGCCGCACCCGCTGGCAGGGCACGGAGACCGACACGTTGAGCCCATATTCGCCCACACACTGGATGCCGTTCGCGCTCCAATTCATGTCCTCGCAGGGAGTGGGATTGAGAGGCACCTCCCAGCAGATGTCAGTGTAGTCCGGTCCCGCCCAGAGCTGACAAACTGTCACTTGGTCCCGACATTCAGCAACGGTGTACTCCTCGCGGTTCGTGCGGACCCACTTCCCGTCGTACCCGCATTGGTAGTATTCGATTGACGCGTGGCAGCGGCCGTCGGCCTGCGTCTCTTCGCGCTGGACGCTAAGCCAGTCGCCCGGCTCACACACTTGTTCTTCGCCAGACTCCGAATCGCCGGGCCCGCCTTCCGATTCACAAGCCGCGGACTCCTGGCATGTGATGGTGTCTCCTTGCAGAGTACACTCGCCCACCCCGGTGACGCACCAGCTATCGCTCTCATCCGCCATTGGGGCCGCCGCCACGGGTTGCGGTCCCACTGCAACCAAGACCACGCCCACCAGCAACACCGTCAAGCCAACTATGCTCAAGAAACGCTCTCTCATCTCATGCCTCCACATTTCTCCTGCATATTCAGGGGAAATACTGCCGCAGCGTTGCGATCTTCCAGCGACCGTCGGACGTGTCATAGACCATCCCAGCCGTATATTGGGCGCACGG
>JAGHDT010000400.1 GCA_021159805.1 Anaerolineae bacterium | reverse complement strand
TCACGCTGGTCCGGCAGCCTGACGCGAATGACGGTGCCGCGACCCGGCCGGCTATCTACCTTGAGGCTTCCCCCCCACTGCCGAGCTCTCTCCAGCAGGCCAACCAGGCCAAAGTGACCGGCGCCTGTGTAGTTGCCGAGATGCGTAGCAGGTTCAAAGCCACTCCCATCATCGGCAACCTGCAGAGTCAGCCCATCATTGTAGGCTACTGTCACGCTGATATGGCGCGCCTGAGCATGCTGGATGGCGTTGTTAAGGGCTTCTTGAGTGATACGGTAGGCGGCCAGTTCCATGTCCGTGGCCAGCCTGCGCTCGCTGCCGTCGACGCGCAGGGTGACCAGGGCCTCGGTGCGTGTGTCCGCACTGCGGATTAGCACCTCAAGGGCCGGAACAAAGCCCAGATCCTCCAGATAAGCGGGACGCAGGGCGCCGATGATACGACGCAGATCGCCGATGATGCTCACCTCAGTAGCGCGCAGTTGCTCGAGCTGGGTTTCCACACCGGCCAGGTCACCTCGCTGAACCTGATGCTTCGCCATCTGGGTGCGCTGCGTCAGAGCGATAAGGCTCTGCACCGATCCGTCGTGGATCTCACGCGCCAGACGCGCCCGTTCCTCTTCCTGCCCCTTCGTGACCGCATCCAGATAGTCCAGCAAGCCTGACTGATAGCTCTCCAGTCGCGCAACCATTCCCTGCAAAGCCCCATGGAGTTCCTGGATCTCCGACACGCCGCCGATCTTCCGGGCAATCATCTGATGGTTGCCCCAGGAGACCTCGCCGGCGATCCTCGACAGTTGTTGAAGGGGTTGGGCGATGGTTCTCCATCCGAAGGTAAGGATGACCAGCGATAGGCCGGCCGCAGCCGCTGCAGCGATGGGACCGAGGCTTGAGAAGCGCAAGATCGGCCCGATCAGCTTGGCAACCTCCGCGCGGACGATCACGCGCCAACCAACACCGGCTACCGATGAGAAGGTGAGGATGTTAGTGTCGCCCTCTGGGTCGTCAATAACCACTGCACCTTCCAGTTGTGAGAGGACCTCCTGAATTCCCGGCCGGCTACTGATATTCTCGGTGAGTTCAGCATCGCTGTGTGCCAGGATGTTGCCGGCGCCATCAAGGACGATGACGCTGCCCGGCAAATCCTCTTGGGCGATCGGTAGCCAACGTGCCACGCCCTCCCCGTCTGGGGCCACAGTTCCGTGACTCAGCGCATCCCGCAGGCTTTGGGCGAGTATCCGCGCCAGGAGTCGATCCCGCTGGATGACGAAGTCGCGCATAGATTCCTGGTGGGCATAGACCCCCGTCAGTGAGAGACCGATCACGACCAGAGTCACCGGAAGAATCGCCCACAAGAGGAACTGGGCTTGCAGAGAGTGCATCCGGCCGGATAGCTTGCGCAGGAGCGAGCCGTCAGAACTACTTTCGCCGTCCCAACCACTTCTGCCGTGAGAACTTCCCCCGCCATCGGAATCTACCCGTGCCATCACTCAACAACGATCCAGCCACGTTTGATGGCCTCGGTGACAGCCTTGGTGCGGCTATTCACATTCAGCTTGCCGTAGGTGTTGGCGAGGTGCCCCTGGACTGTGCGGTGGCTGATGTGCAGTTCCTGGCCGATTCCCCGGTTGGTCATCCCCCGGGCAGCCAAACGCAGGACATCGAGCTCGCGTTCGGTAAGCATTTCAGTCTGACCGGATAGACTCGGTGAAGGTCGCTGCGTCATCTCGTGGACAACCTGTGTGGCCACCGCGGGGCTCAAGGCGGCCAGCCCTTGCTGGACATTTCGCACGGCTTGGACGAGCTCTTCAGCCGGTGCTGTCTTCAGTATGTAGCCGTCGGCGCCGGCATGCAGCAGTGCCCGGATGTAGGGGGCATCGTCGTAGGCTGTCAGCACCAAGACTTGGACCGCCGGGAAGTGTTGCTTGATGCGCCGTGTGGCTTCGACACCGGTGACCTTGGGCATGTTGATGTCCATGACCACGATGTCCGGTCTCAGTTGCTGGACAAGTTGAATGGCTTCCGCGCCATCGCCCGCCTCGGCCATGACCTTGATATCACCGGTCTCTTCCAGAAACTGGCGGATGCCTTGACGCACCAATACATGATCGTCGGCCAGCACCACGTTGATACCCGTGTGTGAACGATTTCCCTCAGCAATCATCCTCTCCCCCCGGATCGTGTTGCGTTTTGACGAGATGCACTTGTGTAGACGTTGAGTACCAGCTTCACACTACCCATCGGATTCCCCAGGTCTCTCGTGGTCAGTGGCAAGATATCTCTCGGGATGTTCCTCAAATGCTACCTGGCACGGCGGACCGCAGAAGTAGTAGACTTCATTTTCATATGTCGTGGCAGCAGGCACAGTATCGGGATCCAACATCATTTTGCATACAACATCCAGTACTCGTTCCGCCATAGTTTGCTCCTCCTAGGGGTTTTCTGGTCGGCTCAAGAGCCCTTTGTCCAGCGCGACCGTTCCTAGCCTCCTTATGGAACGTGGGCGTGGATCAGCTTCACCAAAGCGCCCGGCGTAAGTTCCTCTACGTGATCAATCATCAGGCCGGACTTCTGTACACTCTGTGCTGTACGCCTCGCGATATGAGGGCCTATGATGCGAACGCTGACAGGATCCAGCAGATCCATCAAAGGTCCGATGACAGGTGCATTGATGCGTACGTGCTCCAGCAAGAGTACCTTGCCACCCTGGCGCACTACGCGTTTGACCTCCCTGAGACCCAGAACGGGATCAGGAACTGAACAGAAGACAAAGGTGGCCATCGCTGCATCAAATGTCCTGTCTGCGAAGGCCAGATGCTGTGCGTCGGTCTGAAGAAACCTTGCTTCAGCGCCTACGGCTTGGGACCGACGCAGCGCACGCGCCATCATTCTGTGGCTGAAATCGACCGCTGTGACCCGGATGTTGTCGGGGTAGTAGTGTAGGTTCTTGCCCGTACCCACACCGACCTCCAGTACCTCACCACCGTTGACCTGTGACCACAGACTTTCGCGCCATTGGCTGAAGGCAAGCTGCTCAACGATGACTTCCATCAGGTCATAGACCGGTGCAATCCGATTGTAGTGCCTCTGTATGGCTCGTGTCTCATCGTGGTTGATCATGCGCCGGTCTACCGCCCCAGATCCACGCGCCGAAGCAGTTGAGCATTGATGGCCACCACGACGGTGCTGAGCGACATCAGCAGCGCACCGACTGCGGGCGAGAGCAGAATCCCGAAGGGGGCCAGAACACCGGCTGCCAACGGCAGCGCAATGATGTTGTATCCTGTGGCCCAGATGAGATTCTGGATCATCTTCTTGTAGGTCGCCGAGCTTAGGTCGAAGATGCGCACGATGTCCATCGGGTTGCTTTCGACCAGAATGATGCCCGCCGACTCTATGGCCACATCCGTTCCGCTGCCGATGGCGATCCCTACATCGGCGCGGGTCAACGCCGGGGCGTCGTTGATGCCGTCTCCGACCATAGCCACGCGCTTGCTTTGCAGCTGTAACTGAGCGACTTTCTGGTCTTTGTTCTCGGGCAGTACCTCAGCGAAGTACGTCGTGATCCCCAACTCCTCGGCCACGGCGCGCGCCACTTCCTCACTGTCTCCGGTGAGCATCGCAACTTCCACACCGCGGGCCTGTAGCTCTTCCACGGCTGCTCGGCTTTCGTCGCGAATCACGTCGGCCAGGGCAAACGCAGCCACAACGTTTCCATCGTCGACGAGATAGATGACGGTCTGAGCCCTGTATCCGGCCTCTGCCGTGAAGAGTTGTAGATCCTCTGATAGCTGGACTTCCAGTGATTCGAGCAGGCGAGGACCACCCACGTGGAGAATGCGACCATCGAACTCCGCGCGGATCCCGCGTCCCTTGATCGCCTCAAAACCGTGGACTTCCAGACGTTCCAGGTTGCGCTCAGCGGCTTTGCGACGGATCGCCTGGGCGAGCAGGTGCTCTGAATCGCTCTCAACGGCGGCGGTCAAGGCCAGAGCCTGATCCTTGTTCCGGCTGGGCAAAACAGCCATGTCGACAACGCCGAACTCTCCCTTGGTGAGGGTACCTGTCTTGTCGAAGATCACGATATCCAGACTGCGCGCTTCCTCCAATGCCAGACGATCCCGCACCAGTATGCCGTTGCGGGCACCCAGTGAGGTGCTGATGGCGACGACCAGGGGAACTGCAAGGCCGAGTGCGTGCGGGCATGCAATGACCAGGACGGTGACCACGCGGGTCAACACGGCGGAGTTAAACCCCTCAGCTAGGATCCAGCCGACCGCGGTCAAGCCAGCCACGCCCAGTGCGAGGTAGAAAAGCCAGCCGGCTGCGCGATCGGCCAGGATCTGAGTGTCCGATTTGCTCAGTTGCGCTTGTTCAACGAGGCGCATAATACCGGCGAGAGCTGTATCCGAGCCCGTCGCTGTCACGCGAACCCGAAGGCTGCCCTCTCCATTGATGGCCCCACCGATCACCCTATCCCCGGGTTGCTTTGTCACCGGCTTGGATTCGCCTGTGATCATCGCCTGGTTGACGCCGGAGGTGCCCTCGACGACTTCACCGTCCGCCGGCACGCCGGCACCGGGGCGGACCAGAACAAGGTCGTCCGCTCTGAGTC
>JAGHDT010000282.1 GCA_021159805.1 Anaerolineae bacterium | reverse complement strand
GGCCTAGCTTGTACATCAGCTACTGATGCTGCCGTGGTTGGGCACGCGGGGAGTCTTGACTCCCCGCGTGCCCAACCACGGCAGCATCAGTAGCTGATGTACAAGCTAGGCCAGCAGCAGGTACGGCTCCTCGATCAGACGCTTGATGTACTGGAGAAAACGCGCCGCAGGCGCGCCGTCAACCAACCGGTGGTCGAAGGTGAGGCTCAGCCACACCATCTGGCGCACGGTGATCTCACCGTCCACTACGGCGGGCGTCGCCTTGATGCGTCCCACGCCCAGAATAGCGGCCTCGGGATAATTGATGATCGGGGTGAAGCCATCCACCTCGTACATCCCCAGGTTGGTGATCGTGAACGTGCCGCCGGAGAGCTCGTCAGGCAGCGACCGGCCGGTGCGAGCCCGCTCGGCCATCGCACGGATATCTCTGGCGATCTCGACAAGCCCCTTACGATCGGCGTTCGACACGTGCGGCACCAGCAGGCCCCTCTCGGTGTCGACTGCCAGCCCGACGTGCACAGCGTCCAGGTGCCGGATCACGCCGCCACCGGCGACTCCGCCGGCCTCGTCCAGCTGGGCGTTCATGTACGGGAACTGGCGCAATGCCTTGGCCGAGAGCTTGACCAGGAGATCATTGTACCCCAGGTTGAAGCCCAGCTCCTCGGCCAGGCTGTCCTTCAGGCTCTCGCGCAGCACGACAAAGGTCGTCGCATCGACCTCCATCGTCAGCGTGACCGGGGCCGTGACCTGGTGGCTCTCGTGCATCCGCTGCGCGATGACCGCGCGGATACCGGACAGCGGGACCTCGGCGAGGGTGCCGCCGACCTCCGCGACCGCAGCTTCCGGCGCCACCACAGCAGGCGCGGCAGGAGCCGGCACAGGCACCTCAGGCACAACCAGGGCAGCTGCAGCTTCTACATCTGCCTTGACGATCCGGCCCTGCGGGCCGGTGCCGGTGAGCGTGCGCAGGTCCACGCCTAGGTCGGCGGCAAGACGCTGTGCCACGGGCGAGGCCGCGGGCACGCCCGCAGGCGACGATGCCAGATAGTCCATCACATCGCGCTCAACGATACGTCCCTTGGGGCCTGTGCCCTTGACGTCCTCGATAGCCACACTGTGCTCGCGAGCGAACTTCCGGGCGCGCGGCGAGGCAAAGAGCCGGCCGATCCGTGCGGGCTTCTCCCCCGACGGCGCCACAGCACCAGCCATCTTGGCGGGCATCGGCAGCTCAGAAACCACCGGCGCTTCAGCCGGCGCCCCTGCCTCTTCCAGCGGGTCATCGGCCTTGCGGGTGATCAACCCCACCACCGTAAGCACCGGGCGTAGCTCGCCCTCACCCACCAGAATCTTGCGCAGGACTCCCTTGCGCGTCGCTTCCACATCCAACACCGCCTTGTCGGTCTCAACCGTAAAGAGCACGTCGCCACGATCAACGGCGTCGCCCTCTTCCTTGAGCCACTCGACAATGCGGCCTTCCTCAACTGTCTGCCCTAACTTCGGCAGGATGATCTCGTAGACTCCAGGTCTCCCGGCCATAATCCCCCCCTACAGAATGTTGCGAACAGCGTCAACAATGCGGCCCACGTTGGGAATATCGGCATCCTCCAGCGTCTCGCTCATCGGCACCGGTACGTCGGCCGCGGACAGGCGAGCGACGGGGGCGTCCAACCAATCAAAGAGCTCTTCATAGATGCGGGCGGCGACCTCGCTGATGAAGGAGTTCGTGGGATAGGATTCGGTCAGGCCGATCACGCGCCCTGTCTTCTTGACCGACTCGGCAATCGTGGCCATATCGAGCGGCTTCAGCGTGCGCAAATCGATGACCTCGACGCTGACACCTTCCTCCGCCAGCTTCTCTGCTGCCTCCAGCGCACGTAAGACCATACGTGAGTAGGTGATGAGGGTGACATCAGTGCCCACGCGTTTCACATCTGCAACGCCGAAGGGGATGATGTAGTCCTCATCCGGTACGTTGCCCTTGGTCCCGTAGAGCATCTTGTGCTCGATGAACATCACAGGATTATCTTCGCGGATCGCGGCCTTCAGCAAACCTTTCGCATCGTAAGGCGTGCTCGGCATCACAACGTTGATACCGGGGAAGTGCGTCCACAGCGCCTCCAGCGACTGGGAGTGGTGTGCGGCGATACTGCGACCTGCTCCACCTTCGGTCCGTACAACAACGGGCACCGTAGTCTTGCCACCGAACATAAAGCGGTTCTTGGCGCCCTGATTCGCAAGCTGATCCATCGCCAGCGGCGTGAAATCGACATACATGATCTCAAGCATCGGGCGCATACCTGACATCGCCGCACCCACAGAGACACCGGCAATCCCGGCCTCGGAGATCGGCGTGTCCATCACGCGGTCGCCGCCGAACTCGTTGAAGAGCGTGCGGGTCGCCCCATAGGCGCCGCCATAAAGGCCAATGTCCTCCCCCATCAGGAAGACGTTCTCGTCGCGCAGCATCTCCTCGCGCATCGCCTCCTGCAAGGCCTGACGATACTCGATCTCATGCGTGCCGGGGCCGCCCTTGCGCACCAACTCGCGCAGTTCCACCTCGCGATCGATGTCCGCCTGCGACCACTTGAACGGCGCATAGACAAAGTCCATCAGGTCCTCAGCGGCCGGCATAGGAGAGTTCAGCGCGAAGTCTGTAGCCTCATCAATCGCCACCTCTGCCTTCTCCTCAATCGCGTCGATCTCGGCTTGGGTGGCCATCCCCTTGCTAATCAAGAGCGCCGCGAAGTTGGGGATGGGATCCCGCAACTTCCAGGCGGCCTCTTCCTCCTTGGTGCGGTAAGCACGGGGGTCGGAGCGCGAGTGCCCGTACCAGCGGTAGGTCTTGGCCTCTAAAAGATAGGGCCCCTTGCCAGCGCGCGCGTGCTCCACGGCCTTGGTGACGGCTTCACGCACGGCCAGAACATCCATACCATTCACCACGGCGTGCTCAATCCCGTAGGCACAACCGCGGTCTGCAACATCTAACTTGGCGGCCGACTTCTCGATCGGCACGGACATACCGTAGAGGTTGTTCTCAACGATATAGACGACGGGCAGGTCCCAGAGCGCGGCTATGTTCAGCGACTCGTGGAAGTTACCCGTGTTCGAGGCACCATCACCGAAGAAACAGAGTACCACACCGCCCGTCTTCTTCTTCTTCTGAACCAACGCCGCACCGGTGGCTACCGGGATGTTGCCGCCGACGATACCGGTGGCACCAAGATTGCCTTTCTCAACATCGGCGATGTGCATGGAACCACCGCGACCGGCGGAATAACCGGTGATACGCCCACACAACTCGGCCAACATCTTGTTGTAGTGCGTCTGAAGTTCTTCCTCAGTCTTCGCAGCAATCGCGCCACGCGCGTAGCAGTGACCATGACCGCGATGCGTGGAGGTGATCAGATCGTGGTCCTGCAGCACGGACATCGCGCCCACTGCGACAGCTTCCTCACCCGCGTAGAGGTGCGATGCCCCCTTGATCTTGTTCTGCCCCAGCAGATCGTAGACCTGGTTCTCAAAGAACCGGATCGCCCACATCTGCTTAAGCAGTTCCAAGGCCCCTTCCCTACTCATCGATTCCAACGTCTTCTCCTGATCCATCGTCACTCCTTTAGCGTGATTGCCCATAGTCGTTGAAGCCGCCGGCCGGTCAGGCCTTGGTCAGCTTGCGATACCGTTCCAATACCAACTTGCCGAGATCCTCATTCCTGCCGATCTGGCACACATCCCATATCGTCGACTCAACGCCACCATCACGAATCCGCTGCTGCAGGGCAACGGCGTGCTCATCCTCTGGATTAGCATAGGCCAGCGCCCCTGCGATTCCCCACGCCAGCCCCTCGGGACGAACTCCACACTGCTCAGCCAATCGCGCGGCGCCGACCAGACGATCCTGTGGTTGTAGCTTGCGGAGCGGATCGCGCGCCAGACGGCTCGTTGGATCCGCCAGCTCGCGGTTTGCGAACCGCACCAAGAGGTAGTCGATGTGCTCCTGGAAAGAGACAGGTTCGAACCCATACGTAGCCACGAGCGCACGTGCCGATTCTGTCAGACCCTGATCCAATCGCGAACGTACCCAGGAATCCTCAAGCGCTTCATAACCGAACTGGAAGCCACGTGCTGCGCCCAAGTAGCCCAGGATCGCATGGCTGGCATTATGGATGAAGAGCTTGCGCGCCGTGTAGGCCTCAAACGGAGAGACCGCCTGCATTCCCACAATCGAGGGAATCGGACCGACAAATGCGTCTCGGTCCACGGGCAATACCTTGTACGGCTCGGCCACGATCAAAGCAGGATCAGCAGCCCGTTGTTCGGGCGTGGGCACGGGTGCCATCCGAGCGATGACCGCGGGCACCAGCCCAACCCGGGACGCCAGAGCGGGACGATCTGCGTCCGGCAGCGCTGCGCGTATGTGATCCCCGAGTATCTCCGGCGCATTATGCAGGTTCTCACAGAGGATGATGTTGACCGGATCGTTGTCACCGTGCCCCCAGCGCATCGCCAGGCCCCGCGCGATAGGCTTGGCGATGGCGCCAAGCGCCCTGACCCCTACGGCTGTGGCAATCACAGAGGCCCCGACAACTTCATCCGCAACCGCAGCGGTATCCCGTCCATCGACAGCCCTCACCGGACCGATGACCTGTTCCACAACACCGACGACACTGGAGAGCCTCAGGGTATAGCACTCACCCTCTGAAAGCGCAGACACCAACACTTCGTCGACGTCGATGAAGACGACCTCGTAGCCCGATTCACTGAAAAGCTGACCCAGGAATCCCCGTCCCACACTGCCTGCGCCAAAGATAACTGCACGCAGTCGATGACCCTCAGCCCTTTGACTCATCACTCGCATCACTCCTATTGAGTATCCCTCGGTGAACTAGCGGCCCTTTGCTGCGCGTTCCCAGAGGCCGTATTCGCCACCGTAACGCCAGCCATCGTCCGAGACCACCAGTTCGTGATGTTCCCAACCTTGAGCCACACGCGCCTGCGTCTCGTCCCACGATCGTAGCCCGCTAAGGGCATCCGCGGCCTCAACGTTACACGCACCCACAGCGACCGCCATCTTCACTGCCTGTCTGACAGTCAGACCCCGCAACAGCCCGGTCAGGAAGCCCGCGATCGTCGCATCGCCGGCCCCGGTTGTGCCCACGAGATTCGCGCGCAGGCACGGCGACCAGAGCTCGCGCTGCGCCCAATCGGCCGGATCCACCGGGGAGGCCTTCCCCAAACCGGCAAGGCGAAGCTCATCGGCGGTCCTCAGATAGAAACCACGGTTGCCCAGCTTCAGGCCGACAATGCCGGCGCCGAGTGAGAGCAGCTCCCCACTCACGTCAGAGAGCAACGCGGGAGTCACAGCCGGCAACAGATCGCCCTCAGGCGCCGACGCGAGCAGTGCCCGGTAAGTGGACGGGCGCAGCATATACAGGATCTCCTCGATACTAGGCAAGAAGACATCGACAAAGGGTAACACGTTTCGAAGTATCGCGGGCCAATCGGTGCGCCCAGCGTCCGACGCCGGATCAGGCAGTGCCATGTCGAGCGACGTCGTGACGCCCAATGCCCGCACGCGCCTGAAGATCTCGACAAGTTCCGCCCCCTCACGCTGATACGTCCTGCGCATCAAAGGGGGATAGCCGAAATGAAAGAGACGCACGTGCTCGACGATGTCATAGCGGACATCTCCGGCGCCGAAAGTATTGTTAGCCCCCGGAGAGTGGAAGAAAATACGATCCACGCCCGGGGGGCTGATGATCACAGTGTATGAGGTGCCGGCAGTTGCATCTACAATCATACCATCGGCAAGGCGGGGATCACGACTTGAGACAATGTCGCGCACAACGTGACCAAACGCATCGTCCCCCACTTTCCCCATCAGCTGAGTCCTGAGGCCCAGGATGTTCAAGGCGAGTCCGGTGTTGGCAACCGCACCGCCCGTCGACAGCGTAGCATCACCGACCTCCACAAGTCTGCCTGGACGAAGCAGCACTGACAGCGGCACCTCCCCCACGGAGGAGAAGTCAGGGATGATGTCAAGACAGATATGCCCGGCGACAACAGCGTCCCACACTTCAGCCATCGACGACCTCAGCATCGGGCTGGTAGAAATCCTGGTAGTCTGTCACAAGCAGGCGGAAGGGAGACGCGTCCTCCTCGATCTCCGGGAACCGACCGACCGGATCATAGAAGCGGTTGTCTCGCGCATCATCGTTGACCATCGATACCTCGCCAACCAGGACACGCGACTCCGCCCCCCAGAATTTGTGGTAGAGCCGTGTGGGAAGAGTGACGCTCTCGCCCGGGCTCAATGCTAGGACCTCGCCCGCAGCCACAGTGCGCAAGACCCCGTCAACGCTGACGATCACCGGCGAATCATCCAGATCCTCATCGGCGGTGGCGTTGTACAGCTGGATCATCAGCTTTCCCCCACCGCGATTGATGATGTCTTCCGACTTCTGCCAGTGGAAATGCATCGGCGTCACCTGGCCTACCCCGACCACCATGATCTTCTCGGCATAGAGCTTCCCGGACATCGTGGACCAGTTACTGGGATGACCATTACGCATTGTGAAGAGAAAGAGCCCTATGTGTTCGTAATCACCGGACCCAAAATCCGTGATGTCCCATCCCAGGTTGGTCTCCACGATCTCCTGAGCTTCCGGCCCCTTCTTGCGCCACGTCTCCGGGGACCAATGCGCAAAGGGAGGCAGACAGAACTGATGGTTCCCCATAAAACCCAGTGCATCCTCAATAAGTCGGTTGATCTCAGAGCGCTTCATAGTCCCTCCCATCCGGTGGACTAGCCGATACAATTGACCTCAACGCCCAAGGCGCGCATTTGGGACACCATCTCTTCGGGCGCCGCATCCGCGATCAGGATATCGGCGTCTTCCGCATCGGCAAACGACGCCACGCCGGCACGTCCCCACTTCGTAGCGTCCAACAGGGCAATGACCTGTCGGCACATGCCGACGATGGAGCGCTTGAGTCGGGCCTCGGCCTCACTGACATCGGTGAATCCATCCTCCAACGTCAGGCCGTGGGCGCCGAAGAAACCTTTGGAGATATTGCATCGCTCCACAATCTTGAGGCCACCGGCATCAATGAGGGAAACGGTATCGTGATGCAGGGTGCCACCGGGCATCACCACGGTGATCTTCGGAGAGGCCAACAGCTCCTGAGCCACGACCAGACTGTTGGTCACGACAGTCAGGTCATAGCGCTGCCTGATGTGCGACAAGATCGCCAGCGTTGTACTGCTGCTGTCAAGGAAGATTGCCTCACCATCGCCCACCAGTTCTGCCGCAGCCGCCGCAATCCGGGCCTTCTCAGCGACATGACGTTGACGGCGGCGGAGCAGGGAGAGATCCTGGACACCATAACCTGCGAGAATGGCACCGCCATGTGTGCGAACCACCGATCCCTGATTGACCAATGCCTGGAGATCCACACGGATCGTGACCTCCGAGACGCCAAAGCGTTCGCTGAGGTCAGCCACAGAGACCCGTCCGTGGCTCTGCAGCAGGGTTACGATCGCTTGGTGTCGCTCTTCACGGAACACATCTATCTCCATTTGCTTTCGTTTGATTTCATTATACAATTATACGCAGGAGCTGTCAATCGGACTGGGATACGCTGGCGTAAGATATGAGAGAGGTCGCGTGAAGGGCATACGGGTGGCGCTACACAGATGGAGACGGCTTGCGTCCGGCGAAGACGCTATATCCCATCAACTTGAAGACGCCACCGGGCGCCGCGCCCAGGGCGTCCTTGTAGAGGCTGCGGGCACTCTTGCTGCCCAAAATGGTGCGTATGGCACGTATCATTATGCGCGCGAATCCCCCGGCACCGAAACGTTTGAGCCGCCCACGGGCCTCCATACAAAAGTCAACACTGCGCGCATAGCCGGTAACATCGGCCAGACCAGCTTGTGTCATCAAGCCCAGCCAGGCCTCCTTGCTCTTTGCCGTCCCGCCGATCGTGGTGTAGAAGACATCCGTGTCCTGATTCGGTTCCGCCAGCCAGGTGGACTCCGTCACACCCACGTAGCCACCATGTTTGACGACCCTTGTGTACTCCCGGAAGCCCTGCGCGATGTCGTCCAAAAAGACGCTCACCGACTCCACCAGGACAGCATCGAAGCTTCCCGACGCAAAGGGCAACGCCTGCGCGTCGGCGATCGCCCATCGTGTGGCGTCCGCCACTCCACGACGTCTGGCCTCGGCGCGGGCCATACCAATCATCTTGGGTGTGATGTCGACACCGGTGACGTCACATCCATAGTTTCGAGCCAGATAGCACGGCGTCAACCCAACACCGCACCCGACATCCAACACCAGACTATCCGTACTGATACGGCACCCCTTGACGAGATCCTCGGTGGCAGCCAGGCTACCGAGATGCTTGGTCATGCCGAGGTCCGCCAGCATATCGAAGTACGCTGCGCGGTTCTTGCTCAGTTCATTAGAGTGTTGTTGCGTCACCGAACCCCTCCTGTTTGGGGAATCTCACGCATCAGCCAGAACGGTCGTAGAGACTGGAGGACAAGTCCTGGAGACGGTATATGGTGCGCCAGCCTCAGGGGCGATCATACGATAGGTGTCCACCGGCGCACTCTTTGACTTTCGATTTTGCCTCAAGTAGAATGGGGATCTAGAACTACCTAACCGGACATGGAGCGCATAAATGAACGACACTTTGAAACAGCTTGTCGCGATGTCCAAGCACCTCGGCGACCCCGCGAATGATTACGTTATCTTGGGCGAGGGCAACACCTCGGCCCTCAACACCGATGGGACCTTCTGGGTCAAGGCTAGCGGGCACCAGCTGTCCACAATTGGAGCAGATGGCTTTGTGCGCGTCTCGCTCGCCAGAGCCCTGGCCATCCTCGATGAGGACAGCCTCGACGACGCCGGGATCAAGGCTCGGCTGATGGAAGCCCGCGTGGATCCTGAGAC
Organism: Anaerolineae bacterium; assembly: GCA_021159805.1. Lineage (GTDB taxonomy): Bacteria > Chloroflexota > Anaerolineae > B4-G1 > SLSP01 > PWVB01. The sequence goes on along the minus strand of JAGHDT010000282.1, from coordinate 1,762 downwards.
GGGTCGCTGGCCATCTCCCAACAACACAATCAGGCCCTCCACAGAGACCGTCTTCCACGCACTGTGCCTCAGTCTCGATGACGTCAACTTTGTCGGGCATACCCACGCAACAGCCGTGAACATGTTGACGTGTTCAAACGCCTTTGACGAAGCGTTCAGCGGGCGTCTCTTCCCGGACGAGATCGTGATGTGTGGCATCGCCCCGGTCTTGGTGCCTTACATCGACCCAGGCATCCCCCTGGCGCGCGAGATTCGCAGCCGCATCAACGCCTACATCGATACATACGCCGAGATCCCCAAGGTCATCCTGATGCAGAATCACGGTCTCGTAGCTCTGGGTCGGACGGCTGAGCAGGTTGAGAACATCACTGCAATGTTGGTCAAGACAGCTCGCGTCATCCTTGGCGCATATTCGGTCGGCGGCCCACACTTCCTGACGCCGGAGAACGTCGACCGCATCCACACCCGCCCGGATGAGGTCTACCGGCGCAAGCTGCTGGGAGAGTAGCATAGCCGCGGCCGGCTCCAGACCAGGCAACAGTCAATCCGAGCACTCAGGCACCGAAAGGGAGCAGCGATGAAAGTGCGCAAGCAGTATCAAGATCATGTCGAGGCATTCACCAAAATCTGCCATCGCCTGGCACAGAACATGTACGTCACAGGCTACGGCGGCAACCTGGCGTGGAAGTTGGAGCAGAACCTGATTATGATCACACCGACCCAACGGAACAAGGGCGATGTGAGCGGCAAGGACGTCGTCTTTGTCGATTTGGAGGGCAATGTCGTCGAGGGGAAGCGGCGCCCAACGGGTGAGCTTCCGATGTATCTGAAGTTCTTCAATGAACGCCCGGATGTGACCTCGGTCATCCACTGCCATCCTCCCTGCGTCTGTGCTATGGCGATCAGCGCAGGGAAGAACCACCTGATGCGCCCGCTCTATCCGGAGACCACGACGGAGATCGGGCCCGTGCCCGTCGTCCCCTACGCACAGCCGCTCACCGATGCGCTGGCCGAGAAGTTCAGCCCCTACCTCCGAAAATACAACAGTTTCATTATGGCGAACCACGGGCTGGTGACAATGAGTCGGGATGACATTGAGTGGACCTTGATGAACGTTGAAGTCCTGGAGTCCACCGCCCAATCGATCTTGCTGGCACTCAGTGCCGGCGGAATCAAGGAACTCAGCCTGGAGGACGTGCGCGGTCTCGGTGAGGTGATGTTGCAGCGCAACTTGCCGCTTTTCGGCGCCCCAGATGTCAATGCGTCGCTGGAAGCGCTCTATTTCGACGGCGAAGGCGATCCCCTCTGATCCTTGGGCTCCGGTGCGCCTGTCGCGCTTTGAGATCCGCGATCCGTGATTTGCGATTTGTCATTTGTGATTTGCTGTTGGCCCTAGCAGGAGGTAACCAATATGAACGTACCAGCCACAATGCGTGTATCCAAACTGTACGGCATTCGCGATCTGCGGGTGGAGGACGGCCCTGTTCCACGGCCCGGCCCCGGTGAGGTCTTGCTCAAGATCGCCTCGGTTGGCACCTGCGGGTCCGACGTGCACTACTACCTTGAAGGTGGCATCGGCGACCAGATCGTCACGGAGCCCATTACGATGGGCCACGAATTCTCGGCCTGGATCGCCGGTCTGGGCGAGGGCGTTGAGAGCTTCGATCTCGACCAGCTCGTCGCCGTTGAGCCTGCCATTCCCTGCGGCGTCTGCGAACAGTGCCGCCACGGGAACCCCAACCTCTGTCCCGCCGTGCGCTTC
>JAGHDT010000455.1 GCA_021159805.1 Anaerolineae bacterium | reverse complement strand
GCGCATTGGTGCGTTCTCTCTTCCGTGGACTTCCGACGATACCTAGGATGAGCATGGCTTTTCTCCTATGACTCTATCTGTTGCACTGGTGATTCTCGTGGGCACGATTCACGATGCACGATTCACCCGGATCGGAGAGCGTGTCTCCAGTGACCGCGGGCTCACCCTCGGGAGAAGATGTAAATGGTGAATTGTGAATCGTGACGTTTGACCTCGGACTTGAGACCGAGCTTTCCTCACCGTTCCTTGGTATAGACGTACGGCCGTTGTCCCCAAGGCATGGAGCGACCTCGGGCGATGACCATCAGCTCGTACCAGTCGTCGCGGTCAAGAGCCACGCCGACGGCGCCGGCGGCCTCAGTCAGGTGCCTGGGATTGGCGGTGCCGACAAGCGGGATCACGGGTCCGGGCTGCTGCATAAGCCACGCCAGTGAGAGCTGGCCCAGCGTCACGCCGTAGGCGTTGGCAAAGGGCTTGAGCTGGGCGATGACGCCGGCTTCGCGCTGCTGCTGCCAGTCGTCGTGGGGGAGGGCGCGTCCTCCGGTGAGGACTCCCCTATGAAGCGGGCTCCAGGGCACGACCGCCATCTTCTTCTCGTGACAGATCGCGGTCAGTCCGGTCTCCAGTGGCTCCAGGTGGAGCAGGCTGAACTGGGTCTGCAGGCTCTCTAGACGGGTATAGGCCGAAAGCGCGCGAATCTCGTCGGGTGTGTAGTTGCTGATGCCCACATAGCGTATCTTGCCCTCCGTCTTCAGGTCCTCCAGCGCTCTTGCTGTCTCTTCCGGGTGGGTGAGGTAGTCGATGCGGTGCGGCTGGTACAGGTCGAGGTAATCCATCCCCAACCGCTTCAGGCTTGCTTCGCAGCTGGCCTTGATGTACTCTGCCGAGAGGTCATAGGCCTTGTAGGTGTAGTTGGGATCCATGCCGGGAAGCACGATGCTGCATTTGCTGGCGATCACCACTTTGTCGCGAGGGATGCCGGCCTCTCGCAGGGCCGCGCCCAGGATCTCCTCAGAGTCGCCGACCCCGTAGATATCGGCGGTGTCGAAGAACGTGATGCCCAGCTCATAGGCTGTGCGGACGGTGGCCTTGCTCTCGGCCAGCTTGTCCGGGCGCAGGCTCATACAGCCCAGCGCGATCGCGGAGACATTCAGGTCGGTGGTTCCCAGAGGTACAGTGCGCATAGATGGTTCCTTTCTTTGGTTACGTGTTGAGATTTGACGGTTTGACTTCGCTCCATCGCGTATCACCATTCACGATTCACCATTCATGCCTGCCGAATCAACCACCTATGGAAACTGTGGGGTATCTTCAGGAGAACACCTGAATCGTGAATGGTGAATCGTGACGGTGCCTTTGCAGCCTCCAGGACTCTAATCTATCTCCAGAGGCAGATCCACCCAGCGGCGCTCCGCTGCGGAGATGAGCACCGCGTCGAGCACTTCCTGCGCCTTCATCCCTTCGTAGAAGGTAGGAAGCAGTGGGGGCTCTTCCCCGCGTATCGACGCGACGAAGTCGGGGATGAATGAACGCAGCGGTTTGCCCTCTTTTGTTCTTGGGATGGTGTTGACAAAGCGGCGCGGCACAGGAATGACAGGATAGGGTTCCTCCTGGCGGTGAAGGCCCCACAGGGGGTCGTAAATGCCGTAGTCCGCGCAGAGCTCAACCATCTCTCTGCCGATGCATGCGCGCAGTTCGTATGGGCGTGCCTGATCGTAGAGCAGCGCTCCCTTGCTGCCGTAGACCTCGGCGCGCTGGTCGAAGTTGCGCCCGGAGACCGCGCTGCTGTGGGAGAAGAGCGCTGTGGTGCACCCTTCCATATCTGTCATGAAGGTCGCGGCATCCTCGATGTCGACTTTGGTCCACGCGCCGGTATCGGCGTGGCGCCGGCGGTTGATGAAGGTTCTCGTCTGGGCGCAGACCGAGGTGATCTCCAGTCCCGTCCACCAGCGCACCATGTCGACCATGTGCGGTCCGAGTTCGAAGAGTGGGCCTCCGCCGGTGACGGCCTTGGTGAATCGCGGCGCAATCTCACGATCGGCGAAGCCCGGCACACCCATCGAGTAGGTCGCGGAGATGTGGTAGATGTCGCCCAGCGCGCCTGTGGAGATGAGATGGTGCGCAAGCTGCGCGGCAGGAGTCAGCCGATGGGTGAAGCCAACCCCGGTCCTGACGCCTGCCACAAGCGCCGTTTCGTACATCTCGCGGGCCAACGGATAGGTCAGGGCCAGGGGCTTTTCGCAGAAGACGTGTTTGCCAGCCGCAATAGCGGCCATAGTCACGGCATGGTGCGTGTTGGGATAGGTGCAGACAGTCACTGCATCCAGATCATCCATGCCGACGAGTTCCTCGAAATCGGTCGTCAAGTGCTTGACATTGAGGTCGGCACCGGCCCTTGCCAAGGCCATCTCATTGACATCACAGAGGGCCGTGATTTCCACGTTGTCGCAGAGCTGGTAGCCCGGGATGTGCTGGCCCCGCGCGATGCCGCCGATGCCAACGATGCCGATGCGGAGTGGGGGATGGGTGACCATAGCGTGTGCCTCCGGGATAGGGTCATTGAACTAGTCCATAAGAGAACGGG
>JAGHDT010000494.1 GCA_021159805.1 Anaerolineae bacterium | reverse complement strand
CACCTAGTTCGTGATACAAGGGGGAGCGCTGTGAACCACCGAGAGCGTGCGTTGGCTGCGTTGCATCACGAGACGCCGGATCGCGTGCCGGTAGATCTTTGCTCGACGAGGAACACGGGCATTCTCCAGTTGCCATATGAGGCATTGCTGGGCCTCCTTGGATTGGCGGTGGACGCCGATCCCCCGGCCTCTGAGGGCCTGGATGCCGGCAAGCCATCGGGCCACGGAATGAGTAAGATGCTGGGGTTGGCGACGCCGGCGGAGGCTGTGCTGCAGCGGCTGGGTATTGACTTCCGTGGTCTCTTCCTGGGGAAGTCCGATGTCTCCTCGGAAACCCTGTTGCCACCTGCGGACGACAGCTCATTGATGCATCGCGACGAGTTTGGCGTTGTGCGGACCTGCCCGCCGGGCGGTCACTATTTCGATGTCGTGCAATCGCCGCTGGACGGTGACATCACTGTGCGAGACATTGCACGCTATCCCTGGCCTGATCCGACGGATCCCGGCATCACGCGCGGTCTTCGCGACCGGGCCCTTCGCGTTCGAGAGACCACCGACTGCGCGCTCATTCTGCACATGTCTGACATCTTCGTTCACACCAGCCAATACATGCGGGGTTTTGAGCCGTGGTATATGGACTTGGCGCTGGACCCCGGTCTGATCGGTGCGTTGATGGACGCGATCCTGGAGATTCGGCTGGAGGTACTGGACCGGGCGCTGGATGCTGTCGGCGACCTTGTGGACGTGGTCAGCACAGCGGACGACGTGGCGGATCAGCGCGGTCCGGCGATGTCGCTGGAAATGTACCGGCGCATCGTTAAGCCTCGCCACGCGCGCTACCTTCGGATGGTCCGCGAGCGGACCGATGCCGTGTTGTTGTTTCACTCCTGTGGCTCCGTCGTGGACCTGCTTCCTGATTTCATCGATATGGGCATCCAGGCTCTGAACCCTGTGCAGGTGAGCGCCCGCGGGATGGACCCAGCAAAGCTAAAGGCGGCCTTTGGGGACGAACTTGTCTTCTGGGGTGGGGTGGACACGATGCACACGCTTCCTTTCGGTACGCCCGACGACGTCCGCGCCGAGGTGCGTCGGCGCAAGCGTGAGTTGGGGCCGGGCGGCTATGTGCTGACGGCGGTACACAACATTCAGCCTGACGTGCCGGCGGCCAACATCGTGGCGATGTATGAGGAGGCGCTGGTTTCCTGACTTGCGGGCCGCAGAAGACGCGGCACCGCCGCGTCTGTACCGGGGTGCTAGCCGTGCGCCTTGGAGTTTCGGGTAGAGACGATCCGGTGGATCGTCTTCCGGTGGTGTGGAGGTGACGGCCACGGCAGAAGACACCGCGCCGCAAGCGGGTGACCGAGGCGTCTGTGGAGGGGAGATTGCCGCGCGCCTCGGGTCTGTGCAGGGCTTTGCCGGGTGCTCGGGTAGGTATAGACTAGGCTTGTTCAGCAGCATCGTTTGTTGTCCGCCGATGCTGTCGGGCAGACCATGACAAGCACAGCCAGGGCACTTCGTCAAGGCCGTGGCATGCAAGGAGGACAGGACATGCAGGACCGGATCAAGGCGAATCTTGACCGCATCAGGGCGTCAGGCGCCACCTATGTGGATTGCCGCTGGGTTCCCTTCGAGGAAACCAACGAGCTGACGATGTGGAACGGCAATCTGAAAGAGGCTGCGAGCTCACGTCAGAGCGGCGTGGGCATTCGTGTGCTCTATCGAGGCGCCTGGGGCTTCTCGGCCTCATCTGACGTGAGTGATCTCAGTGCGGTCTTCGACAGGGCACTCGACAATGCGCGGGTAGCCGCCAGGCGGGTGACCTTTCCGGTGCGCCTCGCGGAGAAGGATATCGTGCAGGCGGCTTTCACCAGCCCCTGTGAGATTGATCCCTTCGAGGTGCCGCTCGCGGATAAGGTGGCATTCCTCAAGGCCACAGACGAGATGCTGGACCAACCCGGTGTCTTCCAGCGCATCGGCGGGCTGAGCTTTGTCCGCAAACAGATCAATTTCGTCGACTCCGAGGGGAGTGAGATCGAGAAGCACATCACCGAGGTGTTTGGCCAGATCGGTGTCCTCGGGGCAGACGCCGAGGGTATGACTCACGAGCGTTCGTTTCGGCTGGGCCGCCGGGGCGACACGCGCGGCTGGGAATCCATCGATCGGGAAACCTTCGCCGCGAACGCGGAGCGTATAGTGCGCGAGCTCAACCAGGTGCAGCAGGCTGAGATCTGTCCTGTGGATGATCGCTCGGTCATTCTCATGCCGGGCATCATGTACCTGCAGACCCACGAGACGATTGGACACGCCCTGGAGCTTGACCGCATCTTGGGCTATGAGCTGGCCTTCGCCGGCGGCTCGTTCGTCAGGCTTGAGGATTTCGGGAGGCTGCGCTACGGTTCTGAGAAGCTGACTGCGCGCGCGGACGCCACGCTGCCTAACAGCCCGGGGAGCTTCGGCTACGATGACGACGGTGTCCCCGCCCAGAACAACCTTCTTATCGACAAGGGACTCCTGGTCGGCGCAATCACAGGCCGGCAGATGGTCGAGGAGGCCAATGCGAGGAGCCGGCGCATCATCTTCTCCGAGAGCAGCGGGGCAAACCGCGCCACGTCGTTCTACCGTGTGCCCATCGAGCGTATGACCAACATCAACATCGATCCCGGCACGGATGGTACCCTGGACGATATTGTGGCCCAGACCGAGCGGGGCATGATCCTCGACGGTGACCGGAGTTGGTCGATCGGCTCCAACCGTGAGCAGTTCCACTTCGGCTGTGAGATCGGCTGGCTGGTGGAGGATGGCGAGGTCACAGACGTGGTGAAGAATGCTACGTACAAGGATGACACTCTCCATTTCTGGAACGCTTTGTCGGCTGTCGGTGACGCCTCGACCTGGGAGGTGGTCTATGTGGATAACTGCGGGAAGGGGCAGCCCAATCAGGTTATGCAACTGGGGCACGGCATTCCCATCTGCCGCTTCGATAATGTGAGGATAGGAGAGTAAGATGAAAGAGCGCATCCTACAGACCTTGAGCGACCTGCGTACTCATGCCCTGACCAAGGCGTGCGAGATTTCCCTCATCTATCACGAGGAAGAGAGCGCCCTGATGCGCTTCGCTAACTCGGCCGTCTCTCTGAACACCAACGAGCACCTGATCCGCCTGGAGATCACTGCTTTCTCCGGGCGGCGGCGTGCCAGCTACGAGATGATCACTGACCTGAACCAGGTCGCGGAGATGAAACAGAGCATCGACACTGTGTCTGATATGGTCAGGCATACCCAGCCGCTGGCATATGACCCTGCCGTTCCGGAGTTCGCGAGCTCCTTTGCCGATGAGACCGCGTATGATGCGGCGCTGGCTGAGATCAGCAACGCCGAGAT
>JAGHDT010000026.1 GCA_021159805.1 Anaerolineae bacterium | reverse complement strand
GTGTTACTCACCCGTCTGCCGCTGATGTACCCCCAAAGGGGCCTCATCGCTCGACTTGCATGCATTAAGCGCGCCGCTAGCGTTCATCCTGAGCCACGATCAAACTCTCCGTTTGATCTGCTGCCTCGCTCCTCAGCGAGACCTTTTCCTTAAACTCATCCGAGTTCTTCGGTTTCTGCTCTCTCTTCTAGCTGTTTCCTGCTACTCTTCAACTGTTAAGGTGCTTGCCTACCGACTCCGACAAAAAACCGATGCTGTGTGCATGGCGCACATATGTGCTCCGCACAACTAACGCATCGGCCCGGGCAACTTACTCTCACCCATAAGTGAGCATAGTCTTGCCTGCTGTCTCTTGTCCTTAGGTAATAGTCATTCTACCACGGGTCCTGTTTTCTGTCAAGCCGACCTAGGTCTCGCTGCTGTTTAGTTTGGGGGCGAGTCTCTGAGATAGAAGCTGCGGTCATATCAGCGAGCTGTACGTTGCTCCTCCCGTAGCGCGCCCAACTTGGGCACGCGCCTGCCTTTCCGGGTAGAGACATCTCAGCGAACCCTAGGGTTCGCGAACTCCTGGGAATTGTGGCGTCCGGTCTGCGCAGACACAGGTGCGGTCGACAAGGGTGCTACCCGAAAAAGACGTGGCAGCGCCACGTCTGTACGAAATAGCTGCCGCGATCAGCGGCTGCTCCCCCCCGACACTTCTGGACAGCGGGTCACGGTTGTGCCGGTCTCCGTCTGGCTTACGCCCCCGAACCAAAAACGCACCCTAGGTCTCGCACGCAAGCACAGTCTCTGCGCGCCAAAATCGAGCGCCACTTCGCCTACTTAAGCGACAGTTTGGCCAGGCCCAGCAGGCTGTGAACCTGGTCACAGTTGCAGACCATTTCGTGGCCCACCCACGCTCAGCTCCCTGCGACCACGTCCAAGAAGTGCGGCGTGACCTGTGTCTAGGGCACAGCGTCGAAGGCGGACAATGGAGCGAACGCCACACCCACCATGCTCGGCCCGGTATGCGCGCCCAAGACGAGGGACATAGGTCCGGCAGGTAGCCAGGTGCAGTCAAAAACCGGGTCGATCTTCTCATGGAGCATGGCAGCCGACTCCGGATTGTAGGAGTAAAGCACCTGCACGCGCAGCTTGCTGCCCTCTGCATGCTGCTTCTTCATCAAGCTCACCAGTTTGCTCAGCGCGCCATTGAACGCCCGAGCCTGGCCCATCTGCACGTACGTTCCATTCACCTTCTCCACGCCAATCAACGGTTTAATATGCAACAGCGACGCGATCAGCCCCTTCATGTGACTGATCCGCCCCCCGTGGATAAGGTACTTGAGGTCCTTCAGTGTGTACATACTATCGCTGGCAGCACTAATCTGCGCGACAAGCTCCAGGACTTTCTCAGTTGGCCATCCGGCTTTGATGGCCCGGGCCGCCGACACAACCTGCCACCCAGCCGCGGCAGACAGAGTCTTGGTGTCAACGTGTGTGATGTTGGCTTCAGGCACCAACTGCGCAGCCGCCAAGGCCGAGTTATAGGTACCGCTCAGCCCCGAGCTCATATGGATGGATAGAATATCGCGATCACTCGCAGCAATCCGGCGATAGACTTCAGCAAAGTCACCGGCTGAGGGCTGTGAAGTCGTCGGCAAGCTATCCGTTGCTGCCAGCAGCGGATAGAACTCATCAGGTCCGATGTCAACGCCTTCGTGGTAAGACTTGCCGTCCAGCGTCACGACAAGAGGAATCGTAGTGATTCCCAACTCCGCTGATTCCTCAGCGGACAGCGCCGTATCTGTACCGCTATCTGTCACAATCTGCATTGTCGCTCTCCTTTGTGGGATCTCGTTCCTTGACCGCACAACTCCACAATCCCCAACTGCAGCGCTTCCCCCTCACTATGCACCACACAAGAGATTCTGTCAACTCCTAGCTATGGAAAAAGCCTGCCACGCCCTATTCCGATCCTCACAGCCTTCTTCTGTCCACAGATCCGCAGTCTCGAAATGAATACATCAGGATTGGTCCTTCATCAAGGCAGCTACCAATTGGTGATGGAGCCATCCGGGCGGCGATACATAGGGATGGGAGCGGAACGCTCGGTAATCTCAGAGATCAAGTCCGCACCGGAGGGATCAAACTCGACACCCAGCCCGGGCAGATCTACCGGCCACAGTTTGCCATCACGGAACGTGGAGGCCTGCTTCAGATGTGCTGGAAGCTTCGGCGCGGCACCTCCAATTTCCATCAATGCTGGAACCGGCTGCGACCCCATCACGTGAACCAACGCCGCCACTGAGATAGGTCCAGTGAAGTGCGGGATCATACCAACGTAGTGCGTCTCGCACAGCGCCGCAATCTTCACCATCTCGGTGATCCCACCCACATTCGGGAGCGTCACACGCGTGTAATCGATCAGGTGATTCTCGATCAACTCATTGATGTCCCAGCGATCACCAAACTGCTCACCGACCGCGATCGGGGCCTTGACCTGGGGTCGGAGCGCCACCAGGGCACCCGGGTTCTCCGATCGGAGCGGATCCTCCACGAAGAGAGGATTCAGCGGTTCAAGCAACCCGCACAAGCGCACCGCGTCGGCCAGATCCAACCTGGTATGGAAGTCGATCGACCACTCACCGCGATCGCCGATCGCGTCGCGGATCACCTGGCATTTCTCCACCGCCAGATCGATCTGGCGGCGAGCATCGAAGACGCCGTCGGGGGAATCACCCACCGACGTACGGAAAGCGCGGAAACCGGCCTTGATGCAGGCCTGGGCCGTCTCGGCCAGCGACCCCTGACGGGGGTATCCGGTGGAATAGCATTCGACATAGTCACGGGTGAGTCCGCCGAGCAGGTCATAGACCGGCGCGTCAAGCGCCTTACCCTTGAGGTCCCAGAGTGCCAGGTCAAGGGCACCGAGTGCATGCAGCTTCTCGCGACCGGCTGGGTAGAACCAACCGCGATACAGCATCTGCCACAGGTGCTGGATGCGTCCTGGGTCCTCTCCGATCAGCATGTCCGCACACTGTTCCAGGGTGTCGCGTGTGCCGCCCTCTCCAATCCCCATCAGACCGGCGTCAGTCTCGACCGTGACCACCATATCACTCTGGTTAAAGGTTCGGTTAAGCCGCTTGGGGCGATAGATTCGAATCCGCGTTATCTTCATATGAGCGTCCTTTGAATAGCAGAACTAAGGTAAGCCATTCTACACAGAAAAGACCGGGGGCGAAACATCCCAGTCCCCAGCACGTGATATGCCAGCCTCAAGAGCCGGTCTGAATCCACCCCGCTCCTGCCTAGATCACACCTATCCCGATGAACACGCCCATCACAACAAACGCGACGGCCGAGATTCGCATCAGGAGTTGCTCGGGGATCCACTCGCACAGCTTTCGGCCGCCGAGCACGCCAATCGCTGTCACAACAGCCAGGGCCAGCGAGCCAGCCAGAAAGATCATCCATGGCGAGGACTCATTGGTCGACATGCTCAGCACGGCCAATTGGGTCTTGTCCCCCAGCTCCGCCAGGAAGAGCAGGCTGAACGTCCCGCCGAATATCCGCCAATCCCACGACCACGGATTGGTCTCACACTCGCCGTCCTCCGCCAGCTCACAGGCACCCTCGGACTCATCCTTGGCTGCCTCGCGCCAGATCAGAAGGCCCATAACCACAAAGGCTGCGGCGGCTGCCATAGTGACAATATCCTGTGGGATCACGACCCCCAGCAGCCGGCCGCCGGCAACGCCAAGAGCCGTCACCGCCGTGAGAGCGAGACTCCCCCCCAGAAAGACCGGCCAGGGGCGCCGCGTTTTGCACGTCTGTGAGACAACCGCCAACTGTGTCTTATCGCCCAGCTCGGCGATGAAGACCAACCCAAAAGTCGATAACCACGTCCCCCAACTCACCATCTGCCTCCGATAAGGAACAACGCAGCCACATATGGGCCACGCCTTGATCTCAAGCATTGTAGCACGCACCTGCTGTGAACCCGAACCTAGCCATGGGGATCGCATTTGAAGCGAGACGACATATCACCTGTCATCCCGAGTGAACTGAACAAATCACCTGCTCATCAACATACCATGGCGAGGGATCTTAAGCTTCGTAAACGTGCGCTGTCGAGGCCCAAGATCCCTCACTGTAGCACTATGCTGTGGGTGGTGTGCTTGACCCATTGGGGTGACAGCTGAGTTCGAAGCGCAAGCAAAATGCGATCGTGCTCAGAGCCTGGCCGTGAGCCGAGGTCCAGGATGAGGGCAAGTCACCAACACAGGTGATGCTAAATCAGCAGCAGCAAGATCCTCCATCCCCTGGCACTGGAGAAGAGAAGACCGCTACCTAGTCGCCCTCCTCATCGATAGCCCCGGGCATCTCGAAGTCAACCACATCCCCATGCACATCAATAACCACGCGAATCCCCATCAGCCCCAGCCACTGCCGCGCCTCCTCCGGCAGCCCCACGTCCAGCAACCGCTCCATCTGTTCGCCCATCTGGCCAAGCGAGCTCTCAACTGCCGCCTTGGTGAAGAGATCCTCCTTGCCCAGGTAGTCGAGCATGCCGGCGACCACAGCTTCGCGATTCGCAAGGACACTTTCCTGCAGAGTCATCAACACCTGCCGGTCGACGTCCTCCGACGCGATATGACGCTTGAACCCATCATCGTCGACGACATAATAGGCGTCCGGACCCACGTGCGTGACGTCCACAGCGCGATCATTTTCATCGAACACGAGCCCAGCAAAGACTGCAGCGCGAGCCATCCCATCATCCTCCATACCGGCGATTTGCACTCTGAAACGGACAGAGTAGACTTTGTCTTGCACGGATCGCACCTCGCACTTCCCACGGGTGCTAAGTGAGCAATATCGTACCAGAGGAAGGTCCAGATTTCAACCACGGCTGCAAACTGTGGACGGAGGGTGCCTTGACATCTACAACATCGGTAGCCGTTGTCACCGATTCCGCTGCGGGGCTTCCCGCAGCCTTGTTGGAACGCTACAACATCGCGGTCGTCCCCTTCTGGGTGCACATGGGCAAGGAATCGTACCTATCCGGAGAGACGCTGGACGCACCCACCTTCTTCAGACGGCTGCGCGCGGATCCGGAACTGGAAGTTCACACAGGCGTGCCCGGCATCGCCAAGTTCGTCGAGATCTATCGGCGCTTGGCGACAAAGGCCCAGAGCATCGTCTCAATCCACATCACGGCGAAGCAGAGCGGCACCTGCAGTGCCGCTGAAGTCGCCGCAGGAGAATCACCCATTCCTGTGGTGGTAGTTGATACCGGAACCACGGCGATGGCGGAGGGGTTCACGGTCCTCGTCGCGGCTCGGGCAGCAGAGGAAGGTCATAGTCTGGAGCAGGTCGTCGCCAGGGCCAGGGCCGCCATCCCCAATACCGGCGTTACTGCGCTCCTTGAGAGCGTGACCTATGTACTGAAGGGGGGGCGCCTCTCAGCCGCTGCGGGCAGAGTCGGCAGCATGCTGCGCATCCAACCTTTGATTCGCGTCAAGGACAACAAAGTCAGCTTGGTGGGACAGGCCCGCAAGCGCAGCAAGGGCATCGAGGCGCTCATAGCGCGAACCGTCGATGAGCTCCGCGGAGATCCCGCCCACATCACCGTCCACTTTGCAGAGGATGAAGACGAGGGCCAACGCCTATTGGACAGCCTCAGATCCCGCATCAACTGCGTGGAGAGCTATCTGATGCGGATACCGATAGAGCTAGGGGTGCACGCCGGGCCCGGTTCGGTCGGGGTAGCCTACCACGTTGAGCGCGACAACATCGGGCTGGTCCAGCAACTCGAGCAGAGACTGGAGCACATCGGCACGCAAGCGAAAGAGGCCATTCGCTCTCGGCTCCCCTAGCAGGGAACGCGCGCCCAACAATTCTCATATGACGAAATACCGGTAATATTCACTCCCTATGGCGGTCAAAGAACGCAACCAACAACTACGTATTGTGGCAGAGATACTACTCGTTCACATTCCAGAGCAGCTGTCCCAAGACCCGGCGCTGGCACACGACCTGATGTCAGTGGCTGCTACCGCGCTGCGCGCGATTTACGATGATGTCGAGAAGTCGACCAAAGCTTGGGACAAAAAGGCCTATCACATCCGCGCTGACAAGCTACGCAGAGAGTGGGATTGGGCCCTGGGCGCATCCAACTACGCCCTTGGGCTGGCTCTGCGGCCGACGCCGCTGAAGAGGACCGACATTGCCAAGCTCCGTCTGCTGATCGGCGTGAAGTTACAGAAGCCGGCACGCCGTCAGATCGCGGACCCCAGTCGCTTTCAAGGCGCAGCCCACGCTGTCCGCCAGCTGGAAGCTCAACGCAAGAAACC
>JAGHDT010000614.1 GCA_021159805.1 Anaerolineae bacterium | reverse complement strand
GTTGTACGCGGCGTGCAGTGCATTGCACTGCACGCCGCGTACAACACGATCGCCACCGTGCTGATGATCTCCTTGAGCTTCCTATCCCTGCAGATAACTGGGGGTCTCACGGCAGCCCTCGTCTGTCTGGCCGTGCTGTCAACCCCCGTCTCCTTCGCAGCGCTTTGGATGCTCTGGCGCGGTACGAGCCCATCCCCCAAGCCACCGGCAGCTGTGCCGGGAGCCTGGCAGCGCTGGGCCGGGTGGGTTCCTGTCGTTGGCTTGATCGCCGTGTACGGGTACGCAGCTACCACTGAGGTGGTGATCGGGGCCTTCCCCGAGTTGATCTCCAACGGCCCGATCCAGCTGGAAGCAGCGCCTGCAGACTGGAACGAAGCCGCCTCTTGGCGCTATACCATCCAGAACGGTCTGGGTGAGGATATTGGCGAGGCCACCTGCACCAGGGAACTTGACGATGAGACCATTACCCTTGTGTGTGACGCGGACTACGAAGGTTTCGACATCACCAGCGGTCTCCCGGGTATGGGAGTGGACCTGGACAAGCTACCGGGTAGCTTGCAGGCGCTCACCGATATGCTACACGCGGAGCCCAAATCCTGGTCGCTCTCAGCCGACTGGGCCAGAGACACTCTGGAGCTGACCGCTTTGGACGCCGCTGAGAGCACGCCGGTGCTCGATGATGTCCAACTCCGGGTTCGCGTCGATGAGGGCAGGACCAGCATCTCAACCGGCGGGGACAACGACTTGGTCAAAGCTGAGGCAGGCAGTATGCTCTTGCCGTACGAGTGGGCGTGGCGGCTCAGCGCGATGCCCTTTGAGCTTGCATATGCCGCGGACGCTACTTTCGTCCAACTGGATCAAGAAGGCCACGCTCAGCTGCGCCCGGCCCTCGTGAATGTCGAGGGGGCCGAGCCGACCTGGACCCCCGCCGGTACGTTTGTGGCCTGGAAGGTTGTCGTGACCTGGGAGGACGAGAATGGCCAGGAGCAACAGCAGACGGCCTGGTATGATTCGGATGCCCCCCACATGCTGGTTAACTTTAGCGATGGCACAGTTTCCTATGCTCTGCAGTCGTTGGAGACGGCCGGCGAAGGAACGGAGTGAGGGACACTATGGAGTACTACTCCGAGGACAAAGGCAGAGAATTGCGCGAGGCATTCGAGGAGCGAACGTTGCACTGGCCGATGGTGACCGTGCGGCGAATGTATGGCTGTCCCGCCTATCTTGCAGATGGCAAGCTGTTTGCCTTCCTGGTCACCGACGGCGTTGTCATTACGCAAATGAGAAAACGGGATCGCGAGATCACCGCGTCAGCCTTCACTACAGCCCCTTTCAAGGCCGGTGAACGCGAGATCGCGCGGTGGGTCATCATTACCCTGGAGGATGTGAAGCAACTCAATCGGCTGATGAAACTGGTCAAAAACAGTTACGAGACCGTGCTCCAGAACTGACCCGTCACCGTCCACAGCTAGAGGGACGCATCGTAGTCTGACTGGCCGATCGGCAGAGAGAAGAAGAACGAACTCCCTACGCCCACTTCACTCTCCACCCAAATGTGCCCACCGTGAGCTTCTACAACCAGCGTGCAGAATGGCAAGCCGAGTCCGGTTCCCCTACGCCGGCCTCGGATATTGGGGACCTGCTGAAACTTCTCGAAGAGCTGTCCTCGCGATTCAAGGGGAATACCTGGGCCCGTGTCGACGACGCTGACGACAACCTGATCCGGACGCGCCTCCCCACCTGGCTCTGCCTTCATCGTCACTTCCCCACCATCCTGGGTGAATTTGAGGGCATTGTCCACCAGGTTTGACAACACCCGGCCCATCAACGAGCGGTCCACAAGAACCATCGGAAGATCGTTCTCCGTCTCGGTGCGCAGCGCGATGTTATTCGCAGACGCTGCAGCCAGATAGCGCGTCGAAACCTCTCGGAGAAGACTGTCCACCGACGTCGATTCCAACTCCAACGGCAAATGACCCCGCTCGAGCCGGCTGATATCGAGCAGCGTGTCAACAAGCGCAAACATACGTCCACTGCTTCGTTGAGCAATGCCGATGAGCCGGTCGGTCTGATCGGCATCTCTCTCTTCAGTCGCATCGCCCAGCATCGAGAGACTGGCCATCACCTGTGATAGGGGAGAGCGTAGGTCGTGGACCAACATGTCGATCATATCCTCACGAAGATGCTGCAATTCCAGCTCCTCCGTTAGGTCCCGGAAAACCAGCAACCACCCGGTAATGACTCCAGCTTTGTCACGCACAGGCGTAAGTGTGCGCTCAGCGTGAGGCCCGGATGGCGCAAATACCACAGCGTCCTGAATCTGATCAGCAGCCTCGGTCCGCAAACGCTCGGAGTCCGACACCAATGCCTCGAGTGTGTAATGGACTAGTGAGATCAATGGTTCCCCGCCGGGACGCACAACATCAATACGGTGGCGACCGAAGTCCCTCTCGGCAATTCCCACAAGGTTAGCCAGTGCCCGGTTCACAGCCAACACGCGGAAATCCAGGTCCATTAAGAGGACACCGTCGTCCGTCGTGCGTAAGACTGAGTCGAGCTCTTGAACACGGCGGGCCAGAGCCTCGTCCGTGCGCTCATAGAGCCGAGCGTTCTGCAGCGCCACCGCCGCCTGAGTCGCTATCATCTGCAAGATCACCAGGTGGGACTGATCGTAGACGTGCGCCTCAACATAGGACTGGACGACTAAGGCACCGAGCACCTCATCACCGGCCTTGATCGGTACACCTAACCAGCACTGCGCCAGGCGACCGCTATGATCCAGTCCCAGCGAAGCCACGCGCTCTGCCACGCTATCTGCCATCAGAAGGGGCTCTCCTGTCCGAATGACGTGTTCCGTGGGGCCGTTGCGGCCAGGCCTGGTCATCACCTGCAGCCGGCGCTGGCCATCTTCTATCACCACAGGAAACGCCACCTCGTCTGCAGAAGTATCATAGAGAGCGATGTAGAAGGAGGAAACCGGCATAAGGTTGCCCACCTGCTCGTAGATGGCAGCCACCACCGTCTCGACATCGAGACTGGAGCTCAAGGCCCGGACAACCGCCTGGAGCGAGGCCAGCTCCGTCACACGCCGCTGCAGTCGCTGCTGCGCCTGAGAGAGGCCGTGGCTGATCAGCGATGCACCGGCCAACGACGCGGCAAAGAGCACAACATACGCAAAGCCAAGTTGGGCATAGACAACAGGAAAGAGAGGGGCGATCAGTATGGGGAGTCCCTCAAACAAGCCGAGACGCGGCAGCGATCGCGCGTACTCGCGCAGTGCGACGCCGCCGAGACCGGTGAAGTAGACGGCAGCAAGCAGGTAGTTCACCCCAAGATAAGCCAGCTCGCCCAAGAGAAGACGCGCAACCACACGACTATCGAGGAACAGCAGGGGGATCTCAACATCCAGGGCCTCGATCACGGCAGCGCCGGCCAGCAGACCAAAGCAGTGCATACCGACGTTCATCGCCGTGCGCTCTATGAGCGCACGGCCCTGTGGCTCGCGAAGTCCAGGATGGCGATGCCCGCGCAACACACGCAATCCGGCTTGGCCAAGCAGGCCAAGAAAGACTGTCCACAGCGCCGAGACTCTGCCCATGGTCAGATATGCGGCAGCGACCGTCATCGGCATCAAAGAGACCACACCGCCGCCGAGCTGGACGCTGTACGTGATCGAAAAAACAATCATCGCGGCCAGAAACAACACCATACTCAGATCGCTGAAAGCGCTTGGCGATGCGACTGTGATGACAACCAACACAGCGAATGCCGAGAGGCCGGCGAGCACGGAGTATGTGAAGCGAGCGCGATCGGTCATGGTCTGTGTCCTGAGCTTGGATGACACTCACAGTATAGCACAGCCGCGCGATAAGCCCCATCCTAGGGCAGGGCTGTCGCATTTGCTCGAAGCTTCGAACTCATCTGTCATCGCCAACGGGTCAAGTATGCAACTGCTAGCCACGTCTTCTTCGGGCGCCAACCTTCTCAATGGCACCGGCGTCCACACAGAACAGACGCCTCGGCGAAACCTGGAGTTCGTGGCGTCTCTACCGGAAAAGGCAGGCGCGTGCCCAAGTCGGGCACGCCACGAGATGAGCACTGCACAGCCCGCTGACACGACCGCAGCTTCTATCTCAGAAACTCGCCCCAGAACCAAAACGCACCCCCTGCTCCCCGAGTTGCACCAGGCGCCGGTCGGCAGTAGAATGCATGAGTAGCATCGGCGCAACCAGCAAGGAGAATGTCAATGGCGAAAACGCCCAACCTACCCAACTCATACATCGTGGACACGGAACACAGCCCCCACGCGGAGCTGAAGCCGGTCCCGCTGACCGCGGTCACGCTGACCAGTAGCTTCTGGGCAGTCAAGCTGGC
>JAGHDT010000140.1 GCA_021159805.1 Anaerolineae bacterium | reverse complement strand
GTCTTCCGGTATCTGGAGAGCTATGCGCCGGCGCCGGCGCCGGCGCATAGCAAGTGGGACGGGCCTGGAGAAAAGAGCTAGCCCGACCCCTCCCCCTGAAACGGGGACTTCGTTTCCTTTCTCCCCGGTGGGGGCAAAGCAGAGGCTGCACGACCAGAGAGCAGACCGGCAGGCTCAGAGATCAGCTCTGGAGAGGCGCGATGATGGAGCAAGCGGACGATATCCGGACCCAGTACAGCAGCGACAGGAATCTCAACGCGCGCATCGCCCTGCACGCGCGCTTCAGCACCAATACCTACGGCTGGCAGCGGTGGGTCTTCAACCACCTCACGCTGCCCGACACGGCCCGCGTACTGGAGCTAGGCTGTGGACCGGGCGCGCTGTGGACGGGCAACCAGGAGAGCTTACCGACAGGATGGGAGGTCGTCTTGACCGACTTCTCGCCGGGTATGGCAAGCACAGCGAGGCAGAATCTCAGCGACGTCACCGGCCGCTTTGCGCTCGTCGTCGCCGACGCCCAGACGGTTCCGGCGCGCACGGATGCATTCGATGGCATCATCGCGAACCATATGCTCTACCACATCCCGGATCGCGAGCGAGCACTCGTCGAGATGCGCCGAGTCCTCACGCCGGGGGGGCGGATCTTCGCGACCACCATCGGAGAGTTCCATATGAAAGAGATGTGGGACCTGGTGGCACCCTTCGTCCCGGATATCCATACGCGCACGCGCAAGGTCTCCCAGGGCTTCACTCTGGAGAACGGCGGCGAACAACTCAAGAGCGTCTTCACCGACGTCGTCCGCTACGACTACGAGGACGCCCTTGAAGTCACCGAGATGCGGCCCATCATCGACTATATCACGTCGTCGAACACGCTGATGGGATGCTCCCTGGCACCCAACGAGTGGGCGACCGTCCGGCGGAAGATCACGGCGCACATTGAGGTGAAGGGCAGCTTCCACATTCGAAAGGCCTCGGGCATCTTTGTGGCCCGCGGCTGAGTGCAGCGTCACAGCGTCTTAGCGGTACAGCGTCCTAGCGTCCTGGCGCGAGGAAATTCCCGTATATCAGGTGAGCCAATACTGTGAAAGGAGCAGTTGATGGCGCAGAGTAACATTGACCCGTCCCTGCCGCTGGTGGATCTGCACCGGCATCTGGAAGGCAGTATGCGGCTGGAGACCATCCTGGAGCTTGCTCAAGACCACGGGATCCCATTGCCCGCGGTTGAGCCTGAGGCGCTGCGGCCCTACGTCCAGGCAGTGATTCCTCAGCCCGGGTTGATGGCCTTCATCGAGAAGATCGATCTGAGCGTAAGCGTGCTGGCGGACCTAGACGCCTGCCGGCGCATCGCCTACGAGTGCATCGAGGACGCGGCTGCTGAGGGCCTTGACTACATCGAGGTGCGCTTCAGCCCCCGGTATATGGCGGGCCCCAACCGCCTCAACGCGGCCGATGTCGTCGCAGCAGTGGCCGACGGCACAGAGGCCGCCGTCCGGGAGTTCGATATCCGGGCCAACCTGATCGGGATTCTCAGCCGCACCTACGGCATCGAGGCGTGTTGGGAGGAGTTTGATGCGCTGGCCGCCCACCACAGCCATATCACCGCAATGGACATCGCCGGTGACGAAGCAGCCTGGCCGGCCGAGCTCTTCACAGAGCACTTCCGCAGAGGCCGCGACCTCGGCTGGCACATCACTGCACACGCGGGTGAGGCCGCGGGCCCCAAGAGCATCTGGATCGCGCTACAGCAGTTGGGCGCGACGCGCATCGGCCACGGACTGCGCGCCATCGAGGACCCTGCACTGATGGATCTGATAGCCGAAGAGGGGATCGGCGTCGAGGTCAGCCTGACCAGCAACGTCCAGATCAGCGCCGTGGCGGAGTACGCCGACCACCCCATCGCGACCTACGCAGCACGCGGGATGAAGGTCACACTCAACACCGACGACCCGGCCGTGAGCGGCATCACGCTGCCACACGGGTATCGCGTCGCCGCCCCTGCTGCGGGCCTGACGCGGGAGCAGATCCGGCGAATCCAGCGCAATGGCCTCGATGTCGCCTTCCTGTCCGACGAGGAGCGCGCGGCGCTGCGGGCTGAGAAGAGCTAGGGCGATAGAGCATAGCGACTCACAAATACCTCAACACTCCCGGTACCGGCAAATGCTCATCGGCCGGGTGATCGGGCGTGGCAGACTCGCCGCCCTGACCACCTATTCCAAGTACACCGCTCAGAAGGCCCTCACCCCCAACCCCTCTCCCGCCCGCGGGAGAGGGGAGCCGAAAACAAACAGGGCCTCCTCAAGAGCCCTCGTTGACACCCACCTCTCCCAAATGACACTGGTTCAACCCCAACAAGTGAGCATCACAGAAAACCATTATTACCCCCGATGTCTTTCGAAGCGCCGACGCAATTGCCGCTCCCTTACCCTTATTGACCTCGTGGGTGATGACCTGGATTCTCGCCCCAAAACCTTCGATTGTTCGGGGCGTTCGATCCGTTGAGCCATCATCAACAACGATTACCTAGCAAGGGAAACCGCTCTCCAAGATCGTAGAAATGGTCGCTTCAATCCATCTCTCTTCATTGTAGGCAGGAACTATCACCGAAACCGGTGGGAGGTCAATCTCTATCTTGCTGCTTCTCATTGCTCCTCCTTGCTCTCAATCATCGGTAGAAAGCGGCTCAACGGATGAGCTGAGCCGCCATACGGCTAACGCAGTGAAACGCTGTGCGAACCAAAGCACACCAAGAACGGAACAGACTTCAACAGGGCTCTCGATAGTGTGGTCGGGGTCAGGCGCTTCTCAAGGCGCGCCCTGCCTATTGTAGGGGCCTATCATCTTATGATCTCCCAACCACGATCTTGAGCGTGGACAGCCAACTCATCGTCCGGATAGACGACCACGGGGTGCCCCACCTCTTCCAGCAGCGGTAGGTCCGTGTAGCTGTCGGCGTAGGCGTAGCTTTCAGACCAGCTGATCGAGCTATCGCCCAGATAAGCCTTCAACCGCGAGACCTTGCCCAGCCCCTGGCAGGCGGGAAGTTCACATGCCCCGGTGTAGCGTCCGGCACGGAGTATCAGTGGTGTGCCCACCGTCTCCTCAATTCCCAGATGACGCCCGATCTCGGCCAATAGAGGGGCAGGCGTGCCGGAAACGAGGATGACCCGGTGGCCCGCAGCCTGATGATCCCGTGCATGTTTCATCATCTCGGGGCGCACCAGGGGTAGTACGTACTGCTCAGCAATCCAGGTGAACGCGGCAGCCGCTTCCTGACGTGTCCACCCACGGACGGTCCAGCCTAGATGGCGAACCCATATCTCGCGAACGAACTTTTCGGACAACAGCCCCAGCCGGCGCAGTGACCACAAGGCCATATGGGTAGCCATGTAGAAGGTGAGGGGTAGTCGTTTCACCTGGTGGACCCGGTGATGGCGGGCAATGCCTTTCACGATGTGCCCAGTGTAAAGTGTCCCGTCAAGATCAAAGATCGCTGCAATCATCGGCTGACGCGTCCCATCCATCAGTTCTCCTTGAGCCGCTCCAGCATTCGGTGGGTTGAGGTGTGTTGTCCGCCGAGAAGACGAGCGCGCTGACATAGGCTTCTACAGGACGATCTCTCCGTGTGCACGTGTTCCTTGGGCGAGCATGGAGAAATACTCTGTAGAATAACCTTGGTTTTTGCGTTCCAGGACCAACTCCTGGGAGGCTTTGCTACAGAACCTATCAACAGCGTACCACAATCTCACTGCACAGGCAAATGTAGGTTTCTGGAGAGGGCGAAGCAGACCAGCGGCGACGATCTGGTCCTCTCCACTCCCGGTGACTCCTGGTGGGGGGAGAACTAGAGAGGGGGTGCTGCTTCCCGTGCACGGCTGCGCGACCGGAGACCCCCTTCCCCTGAAACAGAGACTTCGTTTCTGCTCTCCCCCGTGGGGGGAAAAGCAGATCGTCGCCGCCGTTCTGGTCCTCTCCCCCCTCACGGGCTCCTGGTGGGGGGAGAACTAGAGGGGGGGGTCTTGCTTC
>JAGHDT010000071.1 GCA_021159805.1 Anaerolineae bacterium | reverse complement strand
TCCCTTGGGTCAACAGGGTCACCAGCGCGGCCAGGCTTTCCGGCGTCACTTCCACATCCTCAATGCCGACACCATCGCGGTTCATCAGGTAAGCCAACGCGCCCACCACCCACTTGCTGATTGCGGACGGATCGCCGTCATAAGCATTGACCGCTGCCTCGAAGTAGTCGGCCAGCGCACGCTCAGCCACCAGGATGCGCGCATCGTTCTCAGCCAGGCCCAACTCGGTCGTGAAGCGGGCATATTTCGCCGCCGGCAGTTCCGGCTGGCGTGCCGCGATCTCGTCGACCCACGCGCGGTCAATGGCAAGGGGGGGCAAGTCAGGCTCCGGGAAGTAACGATAGTCGTGCGCCTGCTCCTTGCTCCGCTGAGAGTAGGTCACACCACGCGCCGCATCCCAACCCAACGTCTCCTGCACGATGCGTCCGCCCGACTCCAGCACCGCAATCTGTCGCTCGATCTCGTACTGCGACGCCCGCACCAACGCGCGGAAGCTGTTCAGATTCTTGATCTCGGTACGCGTCCCCAGCGTCTCCGTCCCGCGGAGGCGCACCGAGACATTGGCCTCAAACCGCAGCACGCCCTTCTCCATATCTCCAGAGTTGACCCCCAGGTACCGCAGGATCTCGCGAATTGAGGTCGCGTAGGCGTGGGCCTCGGCGGCCGAGTGCATATCCGGTTCGGACACAATCTCCAGCAGCGGTACACCCGACCGGTTGAAGTCAATAAGGGTATAGGCATCCGTCTCCGGCCACGCGGCAGGATGGTGGTCGCTCTTGGCCGTATCCTCCTCCATATGTGCACGCGTGATCCCGATGCGCTTGCGCACGCCTTCGCTGCCCTCAAGCTCAACCTCGATCCAGCCGTTCGTGGCGAGGGGAAAATCGTATTGAGAGATCTGATACCCCTTGGGAAGATCGGGGTAGAAGTAGTTCTTGCGGGCAAAGATCGTGGACGCGTTGATCTCGCAGTTGAGGGCCAGCCCCACTGTGATCGCCTGCTCCACAGCCTCCTTGTTCACCACGGGCATCGCGCCGGGCAGGGCCGTGCATACCGGGCAGATCGCGGTATTGGGCTCAGCAATCGTCGTGTCGACCACGGGACAGCCGCAGAACATCTTGGATGCCGTGCGCAGTTCGGCATGGATCTCCATGCCGATGACGGGTTCGTATTCACGCTCGTTCATTGTCTACTCCTCACGGGGCAAGAAGGGCACCAAGGGATAAGGGACAAGGGACAAGGCAATAAGAGTCACAGACCCAGCCTAGTGTCCGGATATCCCTCCATGGCACCCTGTATATGCCTCATTGACCCATCTGCGGCCTGTCCAAATGCCACGTCGTCGTCGCCTGATATGCATCGCCGATGCGGAAAATCGTCGATTCTCCCAGCGGCGGGCCGATGATCTGCATCCCCACCGGCAGCCCCTCGGAGAAGCCGCACGGCACAGAGAGCGAACAGACGCCACCCGGGTTCGCCGCCACGACATGGATGTCCGACAGGTACATCTGCAGTGGATCATCGATCTTCTCACCCAGCTTGAAAGCCGTCGTGGGGCAGACAGGTGCGATTATGGCATCGACCTGCTCAAAGGCACGCTCGAAGTCCTGGCGTAGGAGCGTGCGCACGCGCTGTGCCCGCAAGTAGTAAGCGTCGTAATAGCCGGCCGAGAGGGCAAACGTCCCCAGCATGATGCGCCGCTTCACCTCGTCGCCGAAACCCTTCGCGCGGGTCTGCAGATAACGATCGATCACGTCGCCACCGTCGAGCGGGGTGCTCAGACCGAAGCGGACGCCGTCGAAACGCGCCAGATTGGCGCTGGCCTCCGCCATCAGGATCAGATAGTAGATAGGAATCGCATAGTCGGTGTGCGGCAACGACACCACCTGCACCTCGGCGCCCAGATCTGTGAGATGGTCGATCGCCGCGCGCACGGCAGCCTCTACGCCCGGCTCGATGCCCTCAGCGAAGTACTCCACCGGCACGCCCAGCTTCACGCCACGCAAATCACGGTCCAGACCCGCGATGTAGCCGGGTACCACCGCCGCCACGGAGGTGCTGTCGTACGGGTCCTGCCCGGCGATCGCCTGGGTCACCAGCGCGGCATCGTGGACGTCGTGGGCGAGCGGCCCGACGCTGTCGAAGGACGAGGCCAGTGCGATTAGTCCGTAGCGCGAGACCCGGCCATAGGTCGGCTTCAACCCCGTGACGCCGCAGAACCCCGCAGGCATGCGCACCGAGCCACCGGTGTCCTCGCCCAGCGAGAAGAGCCCCATGTCGGCTGCCACAGCGGCGGCCGAACCGCCACTGGAGCCGCCCGGCACCCGGTCCAGATCCCATGGGTTGTGCGTGTCGAAAAACGCCGAGTTCTCACACGACGACCCCATACCGAACTCATCCATATTCTGCTTGCCGACCAAGACGGCCCCGGCCTCGCGCAGCCGCGCGATCACCGTCGCATCATAGTGTGGCACATAGTCCTCCAGGATGGCTGACGAACAAGTCGTGCGCACCCGCGCCGTCGAGAGACAATCCTTGGCGCCGTAGGGAATACCGGTCAACGGCGTCACGCCCTCCCCCGACTGCAGACACGCATCGGCCGCCGCGGCCTCACGCAGGGCCTCCTCTTCGCAGACGGTCACGAAGGCCCGCACGGCGGGATCCACCTCAGCGATCCGATCCAGGACCGCGCGCGTCAGCTCAACCGATGTGATCTCTCCCTTGACCAGGAGGTTATGCGCCGCTTGTATCGTCAGTGTATGCAGTGCCATCGTCGCCCCCTCAGCCCTCATCCTCATCCGGCACATCCACGGGCGCCACCACAGCAGCCACCACCGGGACCTTCACGTAGCCGCCTAATCGCTGCGGCGCGTTGGCCAGGAAATCCTCCCGCGCCATCGAGGGGCGCACCACATCCTCACGCAACTGCGCGCGCGCCATCGGCGGCTGGCGATATGGCGGCACGTCCGTCACATCCACCTCGGCCAACCGGTCGAAGTAGTCCACGATGCCGCTCAGCTGCTCACTGAACATCTCCACCTCATCATCCGTCAAAGCCATACGGATCAGGAAACCGATATGCCGCACCTGTTCCTGATCGATAAGAAGGCCTGGTTTTTGAGCCATCACGTTTCTCCTAACTCGAGCATAGCCAATTGTGCTCCCCGCTCACACCGGTCCGCGATCCAACGACCCCTTTGAGCTTTTCTTTCTGTTGAGATCACTCTATTCCGAAAATAGCCCACTATCCGCTGGGGCCGGTGTCAACCCCAACATAGTTGGGGCCCGCGCCCCTCTGCTGAACGCTCGACACAAAGACGGGCTCGGGCCCCCGACGCAGTCGGGGCGGACACCGGCCCGAGCAGATTGAGCGAGATACTCTTCGCAGGTCCCACCAGAGCGATGCGCTCTGAGATGCTTCATTGCGTTCGCTAACACCTGATTCACTCCGCCCCGGCGTCGCTCCGCGCCGGCCGGGGCCGGACCACGCGCACGTGAATCTCACCCAACTGCGCACTGGAGACCGGCGCCGGGGCACGCATCATCAGGTCGACCGCTTGGCGTGTCTTGGGAAAGGCGATCACATCTCGTATCGTATCCGTGCCTGCCAGGATCGCAACCAAGCGATCGATCCCGATCGCGATACCCCCGTGCGGCGGCGCCCCATACTCGAACGCCTCCATCAGGTGGCCGAAACTGGCCTCGGCAGTCTCTGTCGTATAGCCCAACAGCGCCAGGACCTGTGTCTGCAACTCACGCTTGTGGATGCGGATCGAGCCCGAGCCCAACTCCCATCCGTTGCAGACCAGATCGTAGCAATCCGCGCGCACAGCGGCGGGATCGGTCTCCAGGATCGCAAGATCCTCCATCTTGGGGTGCGTAAAGGGATGGTGCTCCGCATCCCAGCGCTGCCCCTCCGCGTCCCACTTGACCAGCGGGAAGTCCACGACCCACGCAAAGGCCAGCTTCGCAGGATCGTCCAGTCCCAGACGCCGGCCCATCTCGCGGCGCAGACCGTCCAGCGCCCTGTGCACCGTCGTCGGCTCACCGGCCACCAGGAAGAGCTGGTCTCCCGGGCCGGCGTCAAAGGCCCGGATCAGCATACGCTGCTCCTCAGCAGCCAGATGCCGCGCGACAGGGGCCTCCAGCGTCCCCTCACCGACGTGGAACCAGATCACGCCCGCCGCCCCCAGCTCCCTGCTCAGCACCTGCAGCGTCTCCAACTCCGCCTCCGTCGCCCCGCTGTAGCCGGTCACCCGGAACCCCTTGATAGCGCCCCCTTCGGCGGACACCTGGCGGAAGATGCGCACCTCCGTCGCCCCAAGCAGCTCAGTACAGTCGACAAAGGCCATACCCCAGCGTAGGTCGGGTTTGTCGGTGCCATAGAGCGCCATCGACTCATCATAGGTCAACCGTGGGAAAGGTGTGAGCAGCTCACGATCCGGCTGCACCGCTTTGACGACCCGGGCAATCATCCCTTCGGTGAGGTCAAGCACGTCCTCCTGATCGACGAAGCTCATCTCCAGATCCAGCTGCGTGAACTCGGGCTGGCGATCGGCGCGCAGATCCTCATCACGAAAGCATCGCGCGATCTGGAAGTAGCGATCGACCCCGGCCACCATCAGCAGCTGCTTCATCTGCTGCGGCGACTGCGGCAACGCGTAGAACTCACCGGGATGCACGCGGCTGGGCACCAGATAATCCCGCGCGCCCTCGGGCGTGCTGCGCGTGAGCACCGGCGTCTCCACCTCCAGGAACGTTGCCTCATCGAGGGCGTTCCGCAGCCCCTTGACGACTTCGTGCCGCAGACGCAGATTCTGCTGCATCTCAGCCCGTCGCAGGTCCAGGTAGCGGTATCGCAGCCGCACCGTCTCGTCGACCGATGCGGCATCCTCCACCGGGAAGGGCAGCGGCGAAACCGTGTTGAGCACCTCGATCCGCGCCGCAGCCACCTCGATTGCTCCCGTCGCCAGCGCGAGATTCTCGGCACCGGCAGGGCGCTCCCTCACAACGCCCTGCACGGCGACCACGTACTCATCTCGCAGGGATTGTGCGACCTCATACGCACCCTCGTATATCGCCGGATCAGCCACGATCTGGACAATCCCGTCACGGTCCCAGAGATCGAGGAAGACCACACGGCCATGGTCGCGATGGCGTCGGACCCAGCCCATCAGCACTACAGCCTGCCCCACATCCTCGCTTTGCAGCTGCCCACACTTGTGCGTTCGCTTCATCATCCCACACCTCCCCCTTGAGCGGTCCAACTCAACAAAAAAAAGCCACAGGCAAAGCGTGCGCCCGTGGCTTGGATCAACCTATCTGATATGGTCTAGGATCGATCCTCCCACAGGCGCACGCCGGGATTATTGTTCTGCTGCTGATTCAACTGCTGAATCCGGAATAACATCGCGTGTTTGGCTCCTGTGAGAGTCGGGACGGTGTAACGCCGCCCTTTGATGAATTGAGACAAGTATAGAGGAGGAATCGGCGAAGTCAAGAATCGATTGAGCGGAAAAGCGAGCAAGCGAATGAGCGGCGAAGACGCCCCCGCAGAGACCATACGATGCGGTATACGACTGACAACTGCAGCGGCTTGTGAGGACAACATGGGTTACAGCTGCGTCGCCGTCACACTCTCAGCACGCACGGGCGTGTTTCACAATGGGCAAAGGGCACGCAGGCCGTCTGGCAACGGGCCTCTGTTGGGTACTCGCCCCCATTCTGAAACACGCCCGCACCCTTGCACCTTGGCATTGTTGACTTAGCCGACGTTTCTGATAAGCTATGGGTGAGCGTAGTTCGTGAACTTGCACCATGAAAACAACCAGATACTTCGAAGAGCAGGTTCTCAGAAAACGCAGCTACCTCAAGCCTGAGTGGTGCGAACGAGCACTTCGTGAGCCGTTGAGACTCGAAGTACAACCAGATGGCCGTATTCGCCATTGGATTTTCATTGAGGAACTAGAAAAGTACCTCAGGGTAATAACCTTGGCTGACGGAGAAACGATTCACAATGCGTTCCCCGACAGACGGTTCCGAGAAGACTAGATTATGAAGTTCTATTACTATCCAGAGACTGATTCTCTATACATCGACCTGTCCGAGCGCACCAGCGCTGATTCGCAGGAAGTCGCCCCTGGTATCGTGTTGGACTTCGACGAAGACGGTCAGTTGGTGGGAATCGACATCGACCACGCGAGCCAAATCGCCGATCTGTCTCGCTTGGAGGCTAAATCACTCCCGCTGCAGACACTCTCTCTGGCCACACCCGAACGCTAGCCGCACCCGCACACAGCCTCACCGGTGTCTTTCTCCGCATTCGTTGATTCTACCCCGCGCAGAAGAATCCGCTCGGTCGTCAATTGGGCCAGGAACAAGACCATGGGCAGTCCGGCACCGGGGTGCGTGCTACTGCCTACGAGGTGGAGGTTATGTTCGCCGACGCACGCGACGCACCCGTGAAAATGCAGAGCGAAGAGCAAAGCGGGCAAGACGCCCGTGGTCCGCGGAGCGGATCGGAGAAGGTTGTTTTCGAGCTAGGTTCTTGTAGCGGCGGTGGCGATCTTGTGGGCGATGTGATTCCCTTCTCGGACTTCGCGGTCCCGCCGTCTCCGCGGCATATTCCCCTATCCCGCCAACTCAGGCAGTGAGAACCACATCCCCTTCTGCCCTTCGACCTCCAGCCCACTGACCAGCGTGCCTGACTCCACCAGGGCATCGATGGTCCGCTCCATCTCGCGCTTCGGCCACTGGAAGACTTTGGTCACATCCGAGAAGTTCACGGCACCGACCGAGCGGAAGTAGAGCGTCACCAGCTCCCGCCGCGCCTCGCCGATCTTGATCTCGGTTGCCTGTTCCAGTATCTCCGGATGGTGGCGGTGCACACACTCATAGATGAAAGCGTAGTTCCATGACCCGACCTCAGCCACGCCGACAGGCAGGACTTTGAAGTCGTTTTGGAGCTCCGTCCGACCGCGGTTGAAACGATAGTTAGCCTTTTTGTCCGTCATCGAAGTGGCCCTCCGCAGGGCCGGCGAGTTCATCGGCCCCTCCCGCAGCAGCACCTTGTAGATCTGCTTGGCCTCGGCCGTCATCGTGCCGTCATGGTATTGGTGAAGGTAATCATCCTCGGGTGAGCCGAAGTTCTCACTGAGTGCGTAGAAATAGGGCACCACATCCAGTGAGATCATCGTAGCCCTCTTGCGCAGCACCTTGCCGTAATACCAGCGGCGCCGGCCCAACAGTGAGTCCTTCCATCCCCAGGTAACGTGTCCGGGATCGTCATGTTCATTGGGGACGAGACGGCTGCCGGCCACAGCCACCCACAGACTGGGCATCACCACCCCTTTGATCGGCCAAAACATCACGAAGCCACGTGCGTTGACGTACTCGATGGCCTCCTCTTTGGTCTCCACCCGTAGATCTTGGCGCGTGCGGTACGTCTCCGCACGATACGTCGCAATTGCGTCCAACGTCAGCATAACTCTCCCTCGACCCCAACACGTCGCAACAAACTGGCCCAGGCTTCATACGCGGCGAGCAGATGCGAAGTGTTCCTGGGCCAGAGCGGCAGTCCCAGCTCCTAGATGGCGCGACCGGGTCCTCGCGGACCACCCAACCGCGCTATAGCGCTACGAATGGCGTCTATATCCGGCGCATGGAGCGTTGTCGCCACAACCGGGCCATCTCCCCACACGGCCGACACGACCCCATCCTGACAGGGAATGGCCAGATCGGCTATATAATCGACGCCATCCTCCCGGATCAGGTACTCACGCTCCGGAAAGAAGCCGCTTTCCTTGAGCGTCACATAGAGGCCGTCCGCCCCCGATACATAGAGGTCGTTGACCTCCTCAGCGGCCGAGAACCTGTCCCATGTCGTGGCAATGAACGATAGCCGGCGCCAGCGCAGACTGGGAATCGGCGGCTCACGTTGAATCAGCGGTCCGATCTGCAACTTATAGTACTGCGCATCCGCACGGGGATGCGCAGTCTGGTCCGGGAACAAGTCGCGGCGGCGCACAAGCTCGTGGCCGCGCACTTCGGAATACCAATGGATCGCCCACCTATCCTCGCCAAAAGCGGCTGTGAAGTAGAAAGCCAGCACAGCCGCATCCGTCGTGCACTCTGGCGCGTGGCTAACCGGCACACGATACCAGCCCTCATCCTGAGCCAGGTGAAAGTCGTGGGGTTTCGTCATCACGCCCACCAGGACACGATCCGCTGCATGGAACATACCTCACCTCCAAAACAAGCTTCACGGTGCATCAGGTTACAGTGAGTATAGAAACCGGCAGCGGCAAGTCAAGTGTTGTATTGAGGATCTCTTGACAACTATGAAACGGCCCCTGTCCATCAGGTATGCCCGCAACTCGACCCCGGAGACAGTCTCTCCGGGGTCGTTTTTTGCACCCAATTGACAATCCTGAACGAGTGCTACGATAGGGATGGTGCGCTTGATGATATGAGGAGAATGGTTGTATGGAAATTCACCATATTGCCATCGCCGTGAAGGACCTGGACACAGCACTGACGTTCTACAGAGATACGTTGGGGATCGAAGTTAGCGAAAGACGCAAAGTCCCGACCGAGGGTGTCGAGGTCGCCTTCCTGCCCTTGGAAAACTCAGAGCTCGAACTCCTGGAACCGCTTGATCCGGCGAACAGCATCGGACGCTTCCTGGACAAGCGCGGTGAAGGCATCCACCACGTGTGCATACTCGTTGAGGACATTGCCGCTGCTGTCACACGTATGAAAGACGAAGGTGCGCAGATGGCCACCGAAGTACGCAGTCACCCTGACGGCACCCGGTACGCATTTGTGCACCCGAAGAGCACGCACGGAGTGCTGATGGAACTGTACGAGAAGCCCAAGCCCTAGACAATCAAATCAGCGAACCGGTCGACGACCGGTTCGCTGATGATCACTCAATCAAGGCGCCTGTGCCTGCAATGAGGCTCGGCAGTCAGTGAGGGGAACTACGCACCAACAACGAGTTCCCTGGCCAGACTGGCCGCACGGCTGGCATCGGGGGCATAGCCGTCAGCACCAATTTCGTCGGCGTAGGCCTGGGTCACAGGCGCCCCACCGATCATGACCTTGACATCGTCTCGGATACCCGCCTCAACCAACGCGTCCACGGTGTTCTTCATGTTCGGCATCGTGGTCGTCAACAGCGCGGACATGCAGATCACATCCACGCCCTGCTCCGTGACGGACTTCATGAACTGCTCGGGCGATACATCGGTCCCCAGATCGACGATCTCGAACCCGGCACCTTCCAGCATCATGCAGACCAGATTCTTGCCGATATCGTGCAGGTCACCTTTGACGGTCCCGGCGGAGACCTTGCCCACAGGCTGGACGTCCTCGTCAACCAGTTTCGGTTTGAGGATCGCCAGACCCGCCTTCATAGCGCGCGCAGCAATCAGCATCTCTGGGACAAAGTACTCGCCCTCCTCGAAGAGACGACCGACCTCACCCATAGCCTCAATCATCCCCTTGTTCAACAGATCAGATGCCGACATCCCCTCATCCAGAGCCGCCTGCACCATCTCCTGGACCAGGTGCATATCCCCATCCATAATACCTTCACGAATTGCCTCTAGCTTGTTAGCCATCCTGCTCCCTCCCTAATTGCCGATGTGTTTTCGACGAACCAGCATTAGTTCGCCATTATATAGGACAATGTGATAAAGCCAAGGCGCACAACACTTCGATAGTACAATCATCTCACTGACTGCGCAGGGCCCTATTGTATGCGATATGTGGGATTTGGAAATGCCGGGTGAAAAAAAGCCACATCCGAACTTCCCGCTGTGGCCTCTGTCCCGGCAACCGAAGCGTCCACCGCGCCGCGGACGAGATCGCGCAGCTCT
>JAGHDT010000454.1 GCA_021159805.1 Anaerolineae bacterium | reverse complement strand
CTGTAACGAGAGCCAGGATGAAGCGGGTCAGGAATCTTGGGTCGCGTCTCCTCAATAGAAACGCCAGCGAACACACCCAGAGCCTACTCGTCGAGACAATGAATCGTGAATGGCGAATCGTGGTCTCATCCTACCAACACTGATGTACATGCTCCCGAATCCTCTCATCGTACACCGCGAGCACCGCCGCCATCGTCTCGGCTGTGAGCGCCGGTGCATCAGCCGCGGCGAAGTTTTCCTCGGCCTGCAAGGGACGCTTGGCGCCGGGAATAGCGCAGGTGACGGCGTCGAACATCAGAATCCACCGCAGGGCAAACTGCACCATCGTCATACCTTCCGGGCACAGCGCTTTGAGCTCCTCCACTGCATCGAGCCCCACCTCATAGGGCACGCCCGCGAACGTCTCACCCCGGTCAAAACGCTCGCCGTGGCGGTTGTAATTGCGATGATCGTCGCCAGTGAAGACACGCTGGCGCGTCATCTTGCCCGTGAGAAGTCCCGAAGCCAGCGGCACCCGTGCGAGAATCCCCACCTGCTTCTGCTCGGCCTGTTGGAAGAAGAGCTCGGCAGGACGGTGGCGGAACATGTTGAAAACGATCTGCACCGTCTTCACGTTAGGGTACTCGATCGCCTTCAGCGCTTCCTCCACCTTCTCCACGCTCACACCATAGTGACGAATCTTACCGGCAGTCACGAGGTCGTCGAGGATGCCGAAGACCTCAGGACGATAGTAGACCTCGGTCGGTGGGCAGTGAAGCTGCACGAGATCCAGGACCTCGACATCGAGGTTCTGCAAACAGCGTTCGGTGTACGCCGTAAGGTTCTCCCGATTGTAGCTGTCGACCGTGTGTGGATTTGATCGCCGCCCGATCTTCGTGGCGATGACGATCTCTTCAGCGCGCTCCTTCCGTAGTTGCGTCAGCAAACGCTCACTCTTGCCGCCGCCATAGGCGTCAGCCGTATCGAAGAAATTGACGCCCATATCCACAGCCGTGTGAAGTGCGGCGATAGACTCGCCGTCCTTCACCGGTCCCCAGGAACCACCGATAGCCCAAGCCCCGAAACTGACCGCAGAGACCTTCCAGCCCGTTCTTCCGAGTGTGCGATATTGCATATGAAACTCCTTTCGCGAGTGGACTACAGCAACTGTGACATCCTGCTGGAAAAACCACGATTCACAATTCACGATTCCGGCCTTCGCTGCTGTAGCGAGAGTCCGGACGAAGCAGACCAAGGACCCTCAGTCGTGCCTCCTCAGCGAAGGAGCCAAGAGACACACCCACAGCCCACAGGTCGAGACGTGAATCGTGAATGGTGAATCGTGACACTCGGGTTCACCCTTCCGGCACACGAGCCGCCACCAACCGTCTCGCTCCCCCCACCGCGATCCAGACACTCAGCGCCAACAGCACACTGGCCGCGTAGAACGACAGCGCAGGGACCTCGCCCCAGAGCAGGAAAGCCATCGTGCCGGCAAAAACGAACTGAGTCATGTTGATGATGCTTACGATCTGGCCCCGGAAGTACTTCATAGCGCGGTTGATCAGCGAGTGTCCGAGAACCGTCGGGATGATTCCGAGACCCAGGATGAGCGCGATCTCACGTGCGCTGTACGGCTGCATCGGGTTCACGAAAAAGAGCGCTACGACCATGCTGACGACGGCGGCAACCGCGTAGAGAGGAACCAGATAGAGCCATACTGTGGGGTGATGCCGATTCTTCCGCCCCAGGGCCATATAGAAGGCATAGAAGAGCATGGAGCCGAAGCAGATCAAATCGCCGGCGAAGTAGCCGGCGCTCAGACTCAAATCAGATGCCGTCAGGATCGCCACGCCGAACAACGCAACCGCCGTCGCGACAATCTCGTTGCGCGTCAGCGGTTCGTTCACCAACCAGACCAAAAAGAACGGCATCGCCAGCGGGATCAGATTGACAATCAGACTGGCATTCGCCGTCGGCGTCATACGCGCGCCCACTGCCCACGAGCTCAAGTGCGCCGCGAGGACAACCCCCGGCAGCACAGACGCACGGAGATGAACAGCCGTGTACGTATCGCGATGCCTGCGCAGATCGCGGACAAAGA
The DNA here is from genome assembly GCA_021159805.1 of Anaerolineae bacterium. GTDB lineage: Bacteria > Chloroflexota > Anaerolineae > B4-G1 > SLSP01 > PWVB01. The sequence continues at coordinate 3,709 of JAGHDT010000454.1, read as the reverse complement.
TCGGCAGCAGCGCGAACGTGGCGACGAAGAGCCGCAAAGATGACAACAGCACGGGATGGACCGTGCTGGCCTTAATCATAATGACAGCAGTGGACGCCGAGAAAACACTGACCAGAAGCAGCAGGGCATTGAGTAGCACAAACATTCCCCTTGAACGAACGTGGCAGACGCTGCACCGTTCGGCGGTGCAGTCACGATTATAGGGAGTTCGGAGACAAGGAAAAGTCAGGCCGCCAGCCTGGAGCCCAAGACGAAGACTCCGTGCCGCACGGTGCGGGAAAGGCGAAGCATGAGGCGACACACAGAGTCACACACACGCGACAGCGGCGCGGACTTTGGTCCACGCCGCTGTGGCAACAGTGCCTCTGGTCTGAGTCCTGATGACACCGAATGCCGAAGTTGACATCGGTCCGATCTGCGCCCGTAGGTCTACGGCGACCTCGCCCCAAACCGGCGTCCCAGAATCGCACCGTGCCCGGACATGCAGGCTCCAGAGCTAGCGCCGAACCGGGGCGACGGCTCTGTCACCGGCAGGCCTGATCGCACAGCCACTCGCGTGGATGACTGCAGCCAGTCCATCCACTGAAGTGAGCGCATACTGGGAGGCGGTGAGCTCCACAACCTGTCGCCGACTCAAGTCCACTCCAATGGTCCAGAGGTTCTGCTGGTTCTGAAGTGCAGCCATCACCTGGCCGACTCCGGGCGCGTTCACATCATAGAAAACCACATCGACGCGCTCTCCATCGCCATTGCCGGCGACCAATTCCACGTCCGGCGCCTCCCGTAGCGCATCGCACACCGGTCTCCAGGCCCTGGAAGATCCGTGAACCGCGACACGAATAGAAAAGATCTCCAACCTGCACCTCGAGGCGAACCCGATGATTATAGTTAGATTCTAGTTTAGATCCATTGTATCATCATGCGATCCCTGTGTCAAGGTGTGTTCCACAACACGGCCCACCCCGCTCTATGACCCCGAGCGACGTGGGCCGCAGATGAAAGAGCTCTGATTACCCTTTGAGTCCCGTCGTCGCGATTCCTTGCACAATGTGCTTCTGCGCGAACAGAAAGATGATCAGCATCGGCAGAATGTACAGCACCGTCGCCGCCATCTGCAGGGTGTAGATCGGCTGACCGTTAGGATTGACGTAGTAGCGCGACACCGCCACGCCCAGCGTAGTCTTGTTGGCCGAGAGGAAGATGTTCGGAACGAACCAGCTCCCCCACGTCCACTGGAAATGGAAGATCGCCGACGTGGCAATCACCGGCCCCGAGAGTGGCAGGAAGATCTGCCAGAAGGTGCGGAACCGTCCGCAGCCATCAACCGTCGCAGCGTCCTCCAGATCCCGCGAGATCGTGGAGAAGAACTGGCGGAAGAGGAAGATGTGGAAAGCGCTGCCCGAGATCCCCCACAAGTACCAGGGCCAGTAAGTGTCGGTCAGCCCGATCTTCGAGAAAAGCATGAAGTTCGGGATGATGGTGACCATCCCCGGCACCATCATCATCGAGAGCACAAGGATGAACAAAGCTCGCTTGCCCGGCGAGTGAAGCCGCGCGAAGGCATAGCCCGACAGAGCGCTGGAAGCCACCGTCAGCACTGTCGCAGGCAGTGAGATCTGCAGCGTGTTGCCCACCAGCTTGAAGAAATTATACTGCGGATCTACTGCCTTGACATAGTTCGACCACTGCGGCTCCTTCGGCAAGATCACGATGGGATATTGCATCCACTGGCTCTCCAGCCGCAGCGAGGCCATCACCAGGAAGAAGACCGGCATGATAACGACGACCGTGAGCAGGATCAACGCGATGTAAGTAAGCACCCGCTTCACGATGACACCGGGCGGCGTCGGCACGTGATAGGGTTGCATCGCGGCCTGTGCTTGTGTCATGCGGTATCTCCTTCCTGGGGCACTTCATAGTAGACCCAGTAGCGTGAAGTGTATAGCAACAACAGTGTCAACAGCAGAACGATGATGAAGATGATCCAGGCCAGGGCTACCCCATACCCATAGCGCTGGAAGTCAAAGACCTGCGAGTAAACATAAATCATATACATGTAGTACTTCTGCGGCATCTGAATGTTGCCACTTAGCCCGGCACGCCCATAGATGAGGATAGGCACGTCCAGAGTCTGAAGTGCCCCGATAATGCCCAGGATCGTCTGAAAGAAGATAACAGGAGTCAGCAGCGGCAGCGTCACGTGACGGAAGGTCTGCACTTTGCTCGCGCCATCGATCGTGGCAGCTTCCTTCAACTCGCTCGGGATGCCCTGCAAGCCTGCCAGATAGATGATCATCCCGCCGCCCACGTGCCACCAGACGTAGAGATAGAGGATCAAGTAGAAGTGGTCGCCAACCCAATTGATCGCCGTGCCCGGACGCATAAAACTGAGCAGGGCGTTGACCAAGCCTGAGTTCTTGTTCCACATCATGCTCCAGGCCCGAGCCGCCGCCGCCAGAGGAATCACCGACGGGATGTAGTACATCAGCCGGAAGAGCGGGCGGGCCTTGAGCTTCTGATTCATCAGCGCGGCCAACCCGAGGGACAGAACCTGGCCGACCGGAACCGCAATCAGCATGTACATGAACGTGTTGCGCAGCGAAAGCCAGAAATCCTTGTTCTCCAGGTTAAGCGCACGCTTGTAGTTATCAAGCCCCACAAACTTGATTGTGCCCAGGTTCAGGCCGTTGTAATTCGTAAACGATGCGACCAGGCCCAGCAGTAGGGGGATAACTGACAGGAAGATGAACCCCAATAGCCACGGCGAGATCATCAGGAAGAAGTCCCGCGCCTCCTGACGTGCCCGCGCCGTCATCACACGGCGCCCCTCCCCGGACCTCTTCACCATAGTTAGCACGTCGTGCATATGCCATTACCTCCAATGAATTGCCGACACCATCGCCATCAGCCTGCCTCGACAGTATGGCCAAAGCTACGCCCGCACCCTCCGAAACTCATCACGCGACCATCTTCGCCACAGGCCAGGCCCTGAAACGTTGGAGAAGGCGACCCCACAAGGCCGAGACACCCGCGCAAAACTCCATCTAGTCAGGCGCCCAACCCTGAGAGAACAAGGCTGTCAGCCCAGCTTGCGTGAACACAGAAACTGACGTCAGCAGTTGCCCATAGTGGTCAAGCCTGCAGACCTGACGCCTCACAAGGCTGACGAAGTTCATTGGCTCACTGAAACTTGCTCTGTGTGCAGCCCGGTACCGGGCTGCACACAGAGCTGATGTCCGAAGACAGTGGAAGCGCCTAGGTGATCGACGCCGCCATACCCTCTTCGATCGACTGGTTGACCTCGCGCTCGATCTCCGCCAGCATCTCCTCAGTCGTCATGTCGCCGTCTAACACCTGATCCTGGTACTTGGACCAGGCGCCCGTCAGAGCGTCTGGGTTGGTGTACGGGGAGAACTGCACAACCGAGACGGCGGTCTTCTCGATGTCATTCTGGACCACGTCGTAGCACTGCTGACGCCACGGCTCATCGCGCGGCATGAGATCCAACAGGCGACCACTGGCCGGGGTGCCCCAACCGCTCTTGGCGCGTGCCTCAGCGGGCTCCTCGCCCATGAACCACTCGATGGTCTTCCAGGTCTCGTCTGGGGTCTTGGTTACGGTCGTCGCGAAGATACCACAGCCGGAGCCACATGGGTTAGAGTAGGTCGGCCCCCACGTCGGTGCCTTCATCATATAGACGTCCTCGCCG
>JAGHDT010000503.1 GCA_021159805.1 Anaerolineae bacterium | reverse complement strand
GATGGTCACGCTGCCGAATTTCGCGGCTTGGCGATGCGACTCTTGCAGCTATACACGCTATGACGGCGCGGCACTGGCACAGCGGGAGATGGTTTTTGGACCTGATGTGGAATCCCTGGCGGAGACCTCGCTCTGGCGCATACACTCGGCCGAGGGGCTGGGCGAGCGAGGCCCCCACTGCTGGTCCTAGTAGACCTGCAAATTGGGAAAAAGGAATAACGCGGCTGACTCTGAGCGAGGCAGCCGCGGTTGCGTATCAGGGAGCTGAGGGGCTTTGGTTAAGGAGGAGCGGAATGGATGGGAGGCAGTCGTGTGATGCTTTGGTGTTGGTCATCGGAGCGGGTCCCGCGGGTCTCTTTGCGGCGGGGGCTTTGGCCGAGAAGGGGATCAATGTCACCCTGCTCAATCGCGACTTCAAGCCTGGGGGGCTTGCCGAGTACGGCATCTACCACAGTAAACATAGGGTCAAATCCGCGCTGCGGAAGCAGTTTCACAAAATCCTGGCTATGCCGGAGGTCGCCTATCACGGTAATGTGACCGTCGGTGACCACGGGGATCTGACCTTCGCCCAGTTGCAGGAGATGGGGTTCAGTGCGATTGTGGTGGCGGTGGGTGCGCAGGCCACGAAGTGGCTGGGGCTGCCGGGGGAGCACTTGACCGGCGTCCATCACGCCAAGGAACTCATCTACGCCTACAACGATCTCCCGCCTTTCAGCGAGCAGAGCTTCGAGATCGGCAAACGTGTGGCCCTGATCGGTGTGGGCAACGTGATGGCCGATGTTGCTCGCTGGTTGGTCCGTGATTCCAAGGTCGACGAGGTGATCGGCGTCGCCCGCCGGGGTCCGGCCGAGGTCAAGTTTACCCGCCAGGAGTTCGCACACGTCGCCGCCAATCTGGATCTGCAGGCGTTCGATCAGGAGATCGAGCGGGTGCGTGGACGGATGGAGGATGTGAACCAGGACGTCGATGCCGCCAAGGACTTCATCCTCTCCGCGCTCAAGCGGGCCGAGCCGTCCATCTCCGATACGCGGGTCAGTCTCCGCTTCCTCACCTCTCCCATCCGTATTGTGGGGAATGATGCCGGCCACGTGATGGGCCTGGAGGTTGAGGATACAGCTTTGACGCTGACCGACGCGGGCGTCACACGCGCCACACGGTTGGGGTCCACCCACCTGCTGGATGTGGACACCGTGATCTTCTGCATCGGCGATCGTGTGAGCGACGACTTTGGACTGCCGGTCCAATGGAACTCGTTTGTGAAACACCCTGAGCCCTGCTATGCGGTCAACGGCGTGTCGTTCGAGGCCTATGACCCGGAACGCGGCCAGGCTCTGGAGGGGGTCTTTGTAGTAGGCTGGGCGCGCGAGGCCAGCACAGGCCAGGTGGCGTTGGCGCGCAAGGATGCCTTCGGCTGTGTCAGCGCTGTCTCCGCGTACTTTGACGCGACCGAGTCCCTTCCCGATGCCGAGACCGCCAGGGAGCGCTTGCTTGCGGCACTTGCGGAGTCAGGAAAGCCTGTGATCACCAAGCAGGACGCGTTCCGTCTGAACGAGATCGAGACCGAAGAGGCTGCACGCCGCGGTGTCGATGCCTTCCGTTTTGATACCAACGCAGCGATGCTGGAGGTTTTGGGGCTATAGGCTTGATCTGAGATCTTGGCGGTCAAGATCTTGAGTCCACCGCCAAGGACGCCAAGAGGGCGAGGTGGCAGCTGAGAGAATGTCTCTTCCTCGATAGAGTATCTATACTCAGCGGTGGAACAACCTCAGCTGTGACAGGCCGGTGGACAGTGTCAGGATCAAGATCGCCCTCAGGCATGAGGTGCCTATTGTGTCTGGCATTGCCGTGTGTGTGCCCGTGTTCTAATCCTTGACAAATCCCGACGATCCATTACAATGCTCAGCACCTAAGCCGAGATAGCTCAGTCCGGTAGAGCAGTGGACTGAAAATCCATGTGTCCCCGGTTCGATTCCGGGTCTCGGCACAAGGTGGCGTGGGTGGACTTCTTCAGTCCGCCCACTTTTCTGTTTGTCCGGTACCCTCCCCGCAAGATCTGGCCTATAATGGATGTGAAGCCGCTCGCCGTCCATATCTCATCCTCGTGCAGTGCCAATCGATGATCAAGCCCAAAGGAGGCTCCTGATGGAAAGACGACCACCCGATCTCAAGGCAGAGCAGCAGGCAACGCTGCAACGGGCTCGCTATTCCTACACATTGCTGGCCCAAGTCTTCTATTTCAGTATGGACCTTTTTGCCGGCAAGGCGACCACGCTGTCGAAGGCGAAGCTGCTGGAGATTTTCGCCGGTGTGCCCTACCGGGCCTGGGGGCTCAGCCACTATCGCCGGATGACGCGTCGCTATGGCGATCGGGAGCTGGTGCGGCGCTCATGGGACTTGGTGACCTGGGCACGCGAGGCGCAAGACAATGAGATCTGGCATCTTTTCGTGATAGACGAGAAGATGAAGGAGGACGGCGAGAAGAATGCGTGGTATCTCACGCCGCCCATCCCGGCGCTGATGATGGGTGTCTATTGGGGCCTTGCGCGGCTGATGGCGTGGCTCAATATGGACCGGGCCTTCCTGTTCAATGCACAGTTTGAGGATCACGCCGAGCACAATTATGCTCAATTCGTTGAGGATCACCCGGAATGGGACACAGAGCCGGTGGCGAGTGATCTGGTTCACGAGTACGGCGATTTTGCCACGTGGGGCGATGTTTTCCGGCGCATCGCGCTGGATGAGCGGGAGCATATGAACCATAGTTTCGACTTTGCCGGTCAGCCGGAGCACGTCGTTGATCTCGTTTCAGGGGACGTTGTCTCTGGGGACGGGACTTCACAAGGTCCCTAATTCGCGCGGACTCGTGGTTGGTCTGCTGTTGCAGGGGCGAACACGACGGTTCGCCTTACGCAGATGGTCAGCGGGGTCATCGGCCTCAGCGGTTCAGCGATTCAAGGTTCCTATTTCGGCTGGATTCACGTGATTCGCGGTCAGACTGCTGTAGGGGGGGGCGAAGCAGGCGCTTCGCCCTACGCAGAGGGTCAGCGGTTCAAGATTCCTAATGGTGACAATGCCCCGTACCTGGGGACGGCACACCGCCGGTTGTTGTACGTAAAGCAGCGAACACGACAGCCTGTCCCCGCAGGGGAGTTCGCCGCTACGCAGAGTGCTCCTCAAACTGCGCTCCGGCGGAACAATCTACAGCTTCTCGTCGTCTAGAGAGCAGGAAAGAGAGAGAATCAGCTTCCCAATCCCAGAGTCTGCGTGGCTGATTCCGTCACAGTGAGAGGAGACGACGATGATTAAGAAGGTGGTCCCGGTTGTGATGAGCGTGATGCTGTTGGCTACGACTGCAGTTACGCCGGCGCTGGCCCAGGGCCGTGGCGAGTCCCCTGATTCCGAGTATGTCGAGGCGATTGAAAAGACGGCGGCGATGGTCTGGGATCCCAGGGCCCAGGCGTTGGTGGAGAAGTACGGGTTGAATATCCTCAACGTAACGTGGGAGGATACCGGCCGCTACTACGATTCCTCCGTCGGTCCGAACATCTCCGACGTCACCATTCAGGTACAACATCGCAGCTCCGAGCGTGGTGACTATGATCTCACGCTGATGCCCGTGATCCGCTATCCCAACTTCAGCGATCTGACGGCCGATATTTCGCCTGACGACTTTTATCTCCTGATCGGCAATGAGGCAGGTGAGGAGTTGAAGCGCGTGACGCTGACCGAGTATCTCAGCCAGCTGCCTCGCTACTTGAGCGATGCCGATTCGTGGCCCGGGGACGAAGTTTCCCTGATGGCCCGCCGCGACACGTACGTGCTGGTGAGCGCGCAGGCCGCGTTTCTGCCGGTGCCCGAGGAGGGCATAGCCGAGTTCAACCCCGTGATCTTCAACTACCAGTCTTACCAGGGCGACCCCGCGGTGCTGACAATCGTGGCGACCCGTGAGGGCACCAGTGCGACCATCATCGACAACGTGCGGGATGGCTTCCCGTCCGGCTTCTCCTGGGGGCAGCGGCTCTTCTTCAACCAGGACGGTGAGCGTGCCAGCTTCACCGGCCGACGTCTGAGCGACTTTGTTGAGGATGCGTCCGTGCGGGACGATACTCCCTCTGCAGATGACATATCCCCCGAGGCGGCGGGTGAGGCCGGGCTGAATTTGGTCCTGCTGATCCAGGTGCCGCTCAAGCAGAAGCAGCCGATGCGCTTTATGGGGGAGGGTATGTCGTTGGGGATGGCACCGGCCGCCGAGGAGACGGCGATGGACAAGGCCTCGGATGTTGAGGCGGCCGTGATCGGCCACGGCGACGTGGCGGGTCCCTTCACTGAGATCGACGGCCTGAAGATCGAGCGTGACCCGGACTATCCCATCCGTGTGACGGTGCAGTTCTACAAGGCGACCAGCAACGGCGTCATCTCAGAAGCCGATGTTGAGGAGATCGCGGACCAGATCCAGCGGGTCTATGACGAGGCTGACTACGTGGGCAGTCTGGTTGTTGATGGCCCCTCCGACCGCCCGACTGAGCACGACGGTCCCAAGGTTGAGCCCGCCGACTGGTGGGAGGTCTTCTGGCAGCGTTTTGAGGACAATACCGGCATGGATCGTGAGAAGGCAATCTTGCTGTGGCGGCGTCTGGGCTTCAAGGCGTGGCAGTGGTGGCCGTTCCCGCGTCCGTTAGAGAGAGAGTAGCAGAATAGAAGAATCAGCGAATGGAAGGATGGAAGAATGACAGAGTGTAAGAATGGCAGAGCCCGGCAGGTCTCTATTTGCTGATTCTCCATTCTCTCATTCTTCATTCCCCAATTCTTCCGTACAACTCCGGCCGCCGGTCCCCGATGGTGTCCAGCTCGAACTCGCCCGGACGCAGCACGATCCGCTTCTCACGTGCCGTGTGTGGTTCGATGTCGGCGTAGCAGATCTCTTCGCCCGTTCCAGCTTCTGACAGCACGTTGCCCCGGGGATCGGTGATCTGGCTGTGGCCGAAGAACCAGAAGCCGCTCTCCTCGCCACAGCGGTTGCAGGCCAGCACGAAGACGCGGTTCTCCAGCGCTCTCGTTCGGGTGACGAACTGCGGCGCATTCTGAGAGCCATCGGGCCAGTTGGTGGGGAGTGCAATGATGTCGGCGCCCTCCAGCGCCAGCGCGCGCATCCCCTCGGGGAAGCGCAGATCGTAGCAGATGTTGATGCCGATGCGCCCGATCTCGGTCTCCCAAACCAGGAAGCCTGTATCGCCGGGCGTTGTGAAGCGATCCACCCCCAGCAGCGGGAGGTGTGCCTTGCGGTAGAGGCCGATCACCCCCTCGGGACCGACGAGCACGGCACTGTTGTAGATGATGTCAGGATCACCGGTCTTCTCCAGCAAGCCGATCACAACGTAGGGGCCACCGCCGTTGGAACGATAGTCCCGGCATAACGTGGTAAGGGCTGCGGTCGTCGGTCCGGGTACGGTTTCTGCGACCTCTCGGGCGCTCGCCAGATCGGCGAAGCCGTACCCGGTGGTGGCGCATTCAGGGAAGACGGTCAGTTGGGCGCCCTGTGCGAGGGCTCTCTCAAAGAGGGCGCTGACGTGGGCCAGGTTCTGTTCGCAGGCGCCCAACTGCGGATCCATTTGTACTACGGCGACTTTCACGGACATAGGGGATTCTCCTTGGACAGGTTGTGCCTATCCCTACAGCGCCCGGGATCAGAGGTGTGGTTGTGTTACGAGCATGAGATCGTGGCTATGACGATGCGGCGTAGGACAGCTTGAATCTCTTGCAGTGTGCCTGTTGCGTCGACGAAACGCCAGCGTTCCGGTTCGGCTTCGATGAGATCCAGGTATCCGTGGCGTACGCGTTGGTGAAACGCCAGCGCTTCGCGGTCGAGCCGGTTGAGTGCCTCGCCACTGGACTCGCGGCGCTGCAGCCCGATCTCGGGGGGAATATCGAGATAGAGGGTCAGATCCGGCTTGAGTCCTCGCGTTGCGAATCCGGTGATGGCGCGGAGATCAGCCAGCGACAGCCCGCGGCCATAGCCTTGGTAGGCGTAGGTGCTGTCGAAGAAGCGATCGCATAGGACAATTTTCCCTGCCTCAAGTGCTGGCAGGATCACCTCGCCGACGTGCTGCGCACGAGAGGCCGAGTATAGGAGGATCTCCGCCTCTGAGGTCATCTCGGTGTTCGCACAATCGTGCAGGATAACGCGGATCTGTTCTCCGACCGGCGTCCCACCTGGTTCGCGTGTGGTTACGATGTCGAAGCCCTGATCGACCAGCCAAGGCGTCAAGCGCTGCATTTGGGTGGTCTTGCCGCTGCCGTCGGGTCCTTCAAATGTGATAAACCAGCCGCGCATAGAAGTAACTGTCCCCTTGATCAGTATGTGGGTCCAGGACCGGCAAGTTGGGTCAACGGGACCTTGGATTACGTAAGCTGTCAGTTTTCGCGGTAGATCCGGACGCTCCGGTAGGGCTCCTCGCCAAAAGAGCGCGAGTTCAGCTTTGACTTCTGAGCTAGGTCATGTTGATACCGGCGCACGAAGGCATTTTGGGGCAACAGACTCACAGCCTGCTCCCCCTGAAGTACGCGGCCGATAGCGTGTTCAGCTTCTCCCATAGCCACGGTAAAGGGATCCGTCTCACTGTCGCTCAGCTCGAAGAGATCCTTGAGAAAGGTCTCCAGTTGGGCTGAGGTGTTGGCACGGAGGACATAGATCGGCACCCCACGTCGTTCTGCGTCGGTGACCACGCGTGGGCGTTTTCGGTAGTATTGCTTTGTCGTGAGGAAGACGTGTGATCCCTTCAGTTGGTCCACAATCTGGATCGGAACCCGCAGGCTCTGAGCTGCGTGGAGTAGCCGGTTGCGGGCCACGCCAAATGGATAGATCGACTTTTCCTTGAGTGTGCGCCGCTCGCGCCCGGCGCGCACAGGCGGAGGCTCGTGGCTTATCGGCTCGCGGTGGTTGGTATTCGTGCTCTGCCGCTGATCGGCGGGGGCTGATCGCACTTGTTCTCTATGCACCTCACCTGTGTCATCCCTGTACCGCAGCTCTTCGGGCATTTCGCGCCCCCGCAGGAGCGCGTCCACGGCCTCGGTGACGTTGCGGTGTACCAGCAACCGCTGGCGATCGTGCAGCTCCACCAGAATAGCGAAGGTCGGCGGGGCCCGTCGCTCAAGCACGGTCTTCTGCGTGCCACGACGGCGCGCTTCCTCATCCGATAGGGTCACGCTCTCAATGCCGCCGACAAGATCCGACAGCGTCGGGTTGAGCAGCAGGTTGTCCAGCGTGTTGCCGTGGGCAGTGGCGATGAGCTGCACGCCGCGCTCCGCGATTGTTCGGGCGGCCATGGCTTCCATCTCACGCCCGATCTCGTCGATGACGATGACTTCGGGATTGTGATTCTCCACAGCCTCGATCATAACCTCGTGCTGAAGGCTGGGCATCGCGACCTGCATGCGTCGAGCACGGCCGATGGCGGGATGCGGAATGTCGCCATCACCACCGATCTCGTTGGAGGTGTCCACGATCACCACGCGTTTGGTGTCGGCCAGCACCCGGGCTGCTTCCCGCAGCATGGTCGTCTTTCCAACGCCAGGGCGACCCAGCAGCAGTACACTCTCACCGGATTCGATGAGATCCTGGATGATCGAGATGGTGCCGAAGACGGCGCGCCCGACGCGGCACGTGAGGCCCACGACTTGGCCCTTGCGGTTGCGGATTCCCGCGATCCGGTGAAGGGTGCGAGCGATGCCAGACCGGTTGTCGGCGTCGAATTCCCCGACGCGGCTGACGACCCAGTCAATATCCTCTCGGGTGACTTCCTGATCGCGCAGTACGATCTCACCATCCGTGTAACGCGCGGTCGGTACCCGACCCAGGTCCAGGATGACCTCAAGTAGGTCGTCCCGACGCCCGATGTTGTCCACGGCCTGCCGGATCACCGGCGGGAGAACCTGCATCAGGGAATCCAGGTTGTCGACGATAGGCTGTTCAGTGATTTTGGTCACATCGAGTTCGATGCGCTCAGCTGCTGTATTCATGTTTTTCCTGTTCGGAGTCACGAGACTTGATCATAGAGATTGTACCACGACAGAAGTCGACGGAAAAGAGCCTGTTCGTAACCGGGCCTTCCTCCTGATCCCCAGTATAATGTATCAGCAAGGTTATCGTGGAGAGGATGAAATATGATCGTCACAGTGACCCCTAACCCAGTTGTGGATCGCACGCTAACCGTGCCGCGGATCGTGATGGATGATATGGTGCGGGCCACTGAGGTGCGAGAGGACTGGGGCGGGAAAGGGTTCAATGTTTCGCGTGCATTGCAGTCGTTCGGGCAAGAGAGCATGGCTGTGGGGTTCCTGGGGGGCGTTGCAGGCGCGAAGTTGGCGTCCGGCTTGCGTGTCCGCGGTATCCAACTTACTGCGGTGCCCATTGTCGAGGAGACGCGCACGAATATCGTCATCGCCGAGGCCGATGCGAAGCGATATATCAAGGTCAACGAAGCCGGTCCCACCATCAGCTGTGAAGAACAGACTGTTTTCTTCCAATATGTGGATAATCTCGTGCAAGCCGGTGACATCTGGGCCCTCTGCGGCAGCTTGCCGCCCGGTTTGCCGCTCGATTTCTACGCGCAGTTAACGGAGCTGTTGCACCAAGCTGGGGCAAAAGTGCTCCTGGATACCAGTGGAGAAGCATTCCGGTTAGGGCTTTCCGCGTGTCCGGATCTCATCAAGCCCAATGATGTTGAGGCCGGGGCGTTTCTGGGAGAGGTGATCGCAGGCCCGGAGCAGGCGGCAAGGGCTGTGGATAAGTTTGTGGAAATGGGGATAACTTTGGTCGCGCTCTCCTTGGGTGCTGCGGGTTTGATGCTGGCATCAGGATCATCGCGCATCTGGGCCAAGCCACCCTCTGTGCAGGTGCAGAATCCTGTTGGGGCCGGCGACGCATTGGTCGCCGGCATCGTGTGGGCGTTTGTAGAGGGGTTGAATCTCGCTGAGATCGCCCGTTGGGGCGTGGCCTCGGGGACGGCTGCTGCCGTGTGCGAGGGCGTGAGTGTAGGGACGCGAAGCGAGATCGAAACACTCCATGCTCAAGTCAGGTTTGCTACGTGGCCGGAGGATCTCTGACATAGAACCACTGTTGATCGCTGTTGCGCCGTCGATTCCACCCTATATGCGCGCTGGTTTGCCAGCACTGGACGTATCGCCTGAGGGGATCGCGGATGAGGTCGTGCGCGCGTGGAATGCCGGCGCGAGCATCGCGCATCTGCATGTCTGGGATGAGTATGGCCAGCCCACGCAGGAGCTGGCGGCCTTCAACCGCACGATCCGGTCCATCCGCGAGCGGTGCGATATCATCATCGAGGGATCCACCGGGGGTTTCAACGATCTTACTCCTGTGGAGCGCTCGGTCTCCCTGCAGGCGGAAGTGGAGATGGCATCGCTAAATCCCGGTTCGGTGAACTACGATGCCGGGGTCTACGTGAATGCGCCGGAGGCGGTTGCCTATTGGGCAGAGGAGATGCACCGGCGGCGGATCAAGCCCGACGTGGCGATATTCGAAGCTGGGATGATCGCGAACACGGTGCGCCTGATCGAGCGGGGGTGGATGGAGGCCCCCTATCTTTTCAGCTTTGTGCTGGGACAGCTTGGGGCACTGGAGGCCACGGCTCGCAATCTCTGTTTCTTGAGCCAGGGTCTTCCCCCGGCATCGCATTGGGCGGCTGTCGGTCACAGCGGCCACGATCTGCGCATCGCTGTGATGGCTATGAGTATGGGCGGCCACGTGCGCGCCGGGTTTGAGGACAACGCCTACTATCGGCCCGGCGAGCCGGCAGTCAGCAACGCGCAGTTGGTTGAGCGTCTCGCTCGCATTGCCCGTGAGCTGGGGCGTGAGGTGGCGGTGCCGGCGATGGCGAGGGAAATACTGAAACTGGGGGGTCGCTCGCGCACGCAACCGACAAGCGGCCCGGATTGATCCGGGCCGCTGGATGTCACCGCGAGAAATGCTTGTGCTGCCGTTGGCGGTACCTGGTTGCTCTAAGAACGCACAGCGACGAGCGCTATCCATTCCTCCTGCTGCCGGCGCTCGGTGACGTGCAGCCCGGAGGCTTCCAGGG
>JAGHDT010000591.1 GCA_021159805.1 Anaerolineae bacterium | reverse complement strand
TCGACCTATTGGAGGCCAAGGTCGTGGCATGGATTGGTGAAACACCTGGTTCAGGAGTCTAGAGCAAACGCAGGTATGACCGATGACCCATCGACTGGGATCAAGGAGACAGGTGATTTCCCTGCTGACGCGTTCATCGCGCGCCGAAGCGCCGCCGCACACAGTCCGGCTATGGTAGCGACGCTCTCTGGATGTTGGACCGCGTGCATCGGAATGCCCACATCTTGCCCGCTCCGGCACTCACGGCTGGCGCACGTAGGCACAACTGCGATCTGCATCACTGTGCGTGCGCAAAGATTCGGCCAAGATGTCGGCAAGCCGGAAGATGTCGGCAAGCCGGAAGATGTCGGCACGCCGGAAGATGGCCGCGGCTCACAGATGTGAAGCAGGCTGCATTCAAAGCATCGAAAGGAACTCACTATGCACGTGTTAACGAAGACCAGCACACACAACAGATGGCGAACGCTACCTCTGAGCAGCATTTCTGTGACCGGTGGATTCTGGGGTCACAAGCAGGCCGTGAACCACCAGGCGAGCATTCCCCACGGGTTCCGGAAACTGGAGGCGTCCGGCAACTTCAACAACCTGCGGCTGGCCGCAGGTGGTGGCGTGGGCGAGTACAAGACCCCCGTCTTTATGGACTCCGACGTCTATAAGTGGCTGGAGGCCGTCGCTTATGACTTGGCGAATGGCCCTGATCCTGAGATTCAGGCTATGGCGGATACGGCCATCGACTTGGTCGAGGCCGCGCAGATGGACGATGGTTACCTGAACTCGTACTACCAGGTGCTCAAGCCTGATCGACGCTGGACCGATCTGGCGCACGATCACGAGCTCTACTGCGCCGGCCACCTCTTCGAGGCGGCCGTAGCGATGCACCGCGCGACCGGCGATGAACGTCTGTTGAATGTCTCTCGCCGCTTTGCCGATCATGTCGCCGGTGTCTTCGGACCTGGGAAGCGCGATGGCGCGCCCGGACATCCCGAGATCGAGCTGGCCCTTGTTGAGCTTTACCGCGAAACCGGCGAACGACGCTATCTGGGTCTTGCCACCTTTTTCGTGGACCAGCGCGGAACCGGCCAGATGGGTGGCTACGGCCGCTGGGGCGCATCTTACCATCAGGACCACGTGCCCGTGCGCGATGCCGATACCGTCACCGGTCATGCGGTCCGCCAGCTCTACCTGACCGCCGGCGTGACCGATCTTTATCTGGAGACCGGCGATGCCACGCTGCTCACGGCGATGGAGCGGTTATGGCACGATATGACCGCGCACAGGATGCACCTCACCGCAGGCTTCGGTGCACGCTTTACCGGCGAGTCGTTTGGCGATGCCTACGAGCTGCCCTCCGACCGCTGCTACTGTGAGACCTGCGCTGCTATTGCTGCCCTGATGTGGAACTGGCGCATGCTGTTGGTCAAGGGCGAGATGCAGTATGCCGACCTGTTGGAGCGTTCTCTCTATAACGGCTTCCTCAGCGGCGTCTCGCTGGACGGCCACCGCTACTTCTACGTCAATCCGCTCCAGAGCCGGGGCGGCATCGAGCGGCCTGAGTGGTACGGCTGCGCGTGCTGTCCACCCAACGTGATGCGCCTTATCGCCGTGGTCGGTCACTATGCGGCCACCGTGAGCGATGACGGTGTCCAGCTGCATCAGTACCTTGCATCCAAGGTGGATACACGTGGCGCTACCGGCCCTCAGGCGTCCTTCTCCGTTGAGACAGACTATCCGTGGAACGGCGACGTCAGGATCACGATCGATGACACAGACGGGGCGGAGTGGGAGCTGGCGCTGCGCGTGCCTGGCTGGTGCCCCGGTGCCACGATCTCTGTGAATGGTGAGGCCGTCGAGGGGCAGTTCCTGGGCGGTGCCTACGCGACTGTCAAGCGCGCTTGGCAGGTGGGTGATCTGATCGAGCTGCATCTGGCGATGGCGCCGCGGCTCACCGCTCCTAACCCACGGATCGACGCGGTTCGCGGCAGCATCGCTGTGGAGCGTGGCCCTTTGGTCTACTGTTTGGAGGCGGTCGATCAGGCCGACATCGATCTGCTGGACGTGTCCGTGGATCCCGGTGCTAAGATGACCGATGCGTGGCAGGCAGATCTGCTCGATGGCGTTGTCACTGTCCAGATCCCAGGGAACGTTGCGGAGCAAGGTGAGTGGGAGGGCGTGCTCTATCTGCCTGCGGGCGTGCCCGCGGGCACGCCTGCGCAGACGACCCGCCCGGTGACGCTGACGGCGGTGCCGTACTATGCCTGGGCTAACCGCGGTCCCGGCGCGATGCGGGTGTGGATTCCGAAGAAGGACTGATCAGGAGTCAAAAGTCTCAAGTCTCAAGTCCGAAGTCACCCTATGGTCTGTGGACCGTGGGCATCTTGCGGCGTGCCGACATCTTGCCCGCTCCGGCCCTCAGAGGCGACGTGCGGTCCGAGGGCTCAAGGCTTTTCCGCAAAGCCTTGAGCCCCTTCTGAGATGATAGCAGTACTTTTGGCCCCGAGGCACCTACTGGACGGATCATTGCCGGGGCCAGACCTGGCGCGGGTGTTTCAGAAATGGCTGCCCTGCCTTCATCCTGGAATGCCCCCCTCGCCGCTGCGCCCCCTGGGACGTCCGCCTATGAAGCGGCTCCAATTGTCCATCAGCATCAGACGATAGTGCAGCACCCCTGCGAGCCAGTGCTTGGTCGGCGTGACCGGTCCCAGTTCGGGCACTGCGTCGCTATCGCCAACCAGCCAACTCGCGAGCCTGCGCAGCAAGGTTGCTTCCCACTCCCGGGCTCGCTCGAAGTCGGGATAGGTGTCATCGCAGTCGAGAAGCCGTTGGTTGAAGTCGGGCATGTCGGTCGTTCCGACGGCCCCGATCTCCAGTAGCACACGTTCGATGTAGCGGAATGCTTTGGGCGCACAGAGCCACGTGGACTGTATCCTGACCAGGAGGGCCTTTCCATCGGTGACCTCGGTTCGGATCCGTTCCTCCATCGTGACGATGTCCGGCTCGCGAAGCTCGACGAAGTAGGGATCACGCAGCTCGGGATCGCCGAAGTCTCCCCAATCTCCTTCCCCGCGGGGATCGCCCAAGTACTGGTCCAGTCCGAACTGCGTTCGACCGTCGTTGTCCCACGAGTGTACCTTGATCCACCATCTCAGACGGTGGATGAGCCGCTCGATGAGCAGCACGCGTAGCGGGTGCGGCTCGCCGAGGGTGGTGGTGATGCGGCTGACGATGCCGGCCCAATCCCCACCATCGATGCTGTGTCGCTCTAGTTCCCAGGTTGCCGTCTCCAGTGGGGCGCTGTGGAGCCAGGCGTCGAGGCAGTAGACGATGGCCTGCAACCGCCGTTTCCGCGCCGGATCGGCTGTGTAGCAGCCCATCACGAAATCAGGGCAGCGCTCTTGGCCGATGGCCTCGATGATCTGGATCTCGGGAGCCGGGAAGGCGTAGTGGCCGCAGGGTGGCAATGGGCTGCCGATCATACGCGTGACGATCTCCTCGGCCCAGGCCGGCACCGTGCCCAGTGCAGCTTCCTCAGTCATCAAGCTGCGCAGTTCGGGCGAAGCCACAAAGCTACCCCACGGATCGTCGTCAACGTCTGTGAATCGCAAGCCCGTCCGGGTGATGCTGGCGCTCAAACGCTCGTGTGACACTTCGTCAGTCTGTTCCACAAAGCCTCCTGTGGCTTTTCATCAGTATATGTTCGACGAACGCTCCTGCAAATGGGAACGGCATCGGACTGCGTCTCATGAGTGGTGTTTGATTGGGTTGTCGTGCTTTGTAAATGCGTGTAGTACTTTGTACAGATGACACAAGTAAAGCGTAGATCGGAGGTGTATGATGGTCACTGCTGTTGTTGTCAAGCTGAGCAGTCGCAACCAAATGGTGCTTCCCAAAGAAGCGCGAGCAGCGCTGGGCATAAAGCCAGGCGGGCGAGTTGTGGTCGTCGTTGACGGAGAGAACGTCCAGCTTCTGCCCGAGCCTGAGGATTGGTCTGAGTACATGTATGGCTTGGGTGAGGAAACCTGGCAGCGGCTGGGCGGAGGAGAGCATTTCCTGGCCGAGGAGCGGGCGTCATGGGAGGGGTGACTGCGCTATTGCAGCAACTGCGTGACGCCGGCAGTGTCTGCTTGGACACCGTGATCTTCTTCTACGCCTTTGAGCGTCACCCACGTTTTGGCCCTGCCTCGCAGGCTGTTTTCGGTGCCATTGCTGTAGGCGAATTCCAGGCCTACGCATCAGTTCTGGCTGCTGGCGAGGTGCTCACCGGCGTCAAGAAGGCTGGTGACGACGACCTGCTCGTGCGCTACCGAGATCTGTTCCAGCGCTTTCCCGGGTTGGCATGGTGGACGCTGACCTTGCGGTCATGGAGCACATGGCTACGCTTCGTGCTTCCCGTGGCTGTCCTACCCCCGATGCGATCCATCTGATGACGGCGCTAGCGCAGAAGGCACCGGTGTTCCTAACGAACGACCTGTGCCTGGAGCGTGATGATACGCTCCAGGTTCTCAACTTGCAGACAGTTGTCTGGCTGTAAGGTGCGTGGGGCCCCCCCTTCCAGGGATCTTCGTTGTCCATCAGCATACCGTCGGGTAAACCGTACCGGTCGAATATCTGAGTTAGTGCCTGCTGCACCGTCTTGAAACGCATATTGGAACACGTAAACAGCCCCAGGAGGAAGCGCGAATGATCATCCAGCACGGTCAGCGGATAGCAGCGACCCCCTTCCGTGAGGGCAAAGTCGCCCTTGAAGTCCATCTGCAGCAACTCGTTAGGCGCTTCACGCTCAAAGCGCTGGTAGGGTTGGTGTTTGCGGCTTTCCGCGGGGTCCAGCTTGCCGCGACGCCGCAAGATCTCCGTGATAGTGCTGACAGCCGGCAAGTCAGTCTCTCCTATGTCTTCCAGGCGCCGTTTCAGCTTCCGCGCACCCCACGCCGGATTCGCATCCCGCAGCGCCGCGATCACATCTGCCACCGCCACCGCCGTCTGAGTCGGACTGTGACACGGACGCCGCGACTGATCTTGCAGTCCCGCGGCTCCGCAAGTGCTATACCGCCTCAACCACTTGTAGCCTCTCTTGCGGCTGATCCCGTACTCACGACACACGGCACTCATGTTCGTACCTTCCTGGCCAACCGCAGTTACGAACTCCTCTCTCAGAGACATCGTGGTGTTCTCCTTCCA
This sequence comes from Anaerolineae bacterium, assembly GCA_021159805.1. Classification (GTDB taxonomy): domain Bacteria; phylum Chloroflexota; class Anaerolineae; order B4-G1; family SLSP01; genus PWVB01. The sequence continues at coordinate 2,040 of JAGHDT010000591.1, read as the reverse complement.
GGGCACACGTCACCTCCTGCTGTGCAAGATTACGTGTCCCCTGTACTAGCTCACCTGTTACCCATGTCTCCGAACACTTGTTACCTATCTCTCCGGCCTAAACAGAGAGTTAGAGAGGGGTCTCCGCTTGCGGAGCGGGGGCCGGATGCTGACTTCGGTGCACCCCCGGATTTGCGCTTCGCAGCACTCTCTGGTACAACGTGAGAGGCCGTGCGCGACTCAGGATTTCCTGTGCTGTCCGCACATAGAAAGGATCTGACGTGACGCGACATCGATTCTCCGTCTCCGGTACAGCGACGCTGCTGGACAATCGTCCCCTCGTGGTTCGTGGGCTACGTTGTTCGAATGCACTGGTGACGGATGCGGCGAGCGACAGCCTGATTCTGCACCTACCGGTCTTCGCTGCCTATGGCATCAACACTGTGAGCATCTTCTTCATGGGGTCTCGCTTTGGCGACGTGCGCGGGTACCGGGAGGATGGCACGCTTGATCCTGTCTATGCCACACGTATGGGCCGGATCATCGAGGCGGCAGATGGGCTCGGGATGGTGGTGTTGGTAGGCTGTCTCTACTGGGGTAATTCCCGGGCGAAGTGGGAATCCTGGACCCAGGCTGAGGCCAATGCTGCCGTGCGCAATACGGTGGCCTGGCTGGCTGAGCACGATTACCTCAACACGCTGGTCGACGTGGACAATGAGGGGATGGCGCTGCGTAAAGAGGGGTTCGACAACCGCGCTCTGGTGCTGGCGGGGAAGGAGGCCGGTCCCGGATGGGTGATCGGCACCAACTTCCGGAGAGATCCACCTGCAGAGGCAGACCTGGCGCTGCACTTCGCGAACCCGGTTCCTGATCGTCCTTATATCGAGAGCGAGGGCTCGCCACCCGGCGTCCCAGGTGGCTATTGGGGCCCGTACAGCAAGTGTGAGGGCTTCTACGGTTATCTCAACGCCGGCGTCTATACCCCCGAGATGCGGGCTGCCCAGATCTGGGTTGCTGCGGAGCACTTCGATGCCGGGCACGGCTATATGTTGGCCTCGACCTGGCTGCAAGCACCTCCACCGCAGGGGCCCCGTCACCATCCGGGCGGTGAGGGGACTCCGGATGACCCCGGTGTTCGCCCGTGGCTGCGCTGGCTTCGCGCGACCTATGGGCCGTACGATGGTTAGGCAAGAAGATGTTGAAGTTACACGATTCACAATTCACGATGCATCCGGATCACTATCCCGGCTACCATATCCCTTATCCCCTGCAGCTTACCAAACCACACAAGGAGTGTAGACCATGAAAGACCGCAAACTGCTGATGATTCCCGGACCGATTGAGTTCGAGCCCGCTGTCATTCAGGCGATGGGCGCGCCGACGACCAGCCACATTGCCCCGGATTTCATTGAGGCCTTTGGCCAGGCGCTGGAGCGGATGCGCGATGTTTTCCTCTGTCCCGACGGCCAGCCCTTCATCGTAGCAGGATCGGGCACCCTGGCGATGGACCTAGCCGGCGCCAACATGGTGGAGCCGGGCGATAAGGCCCTGGTCGTCAACACGGGTTACTTCGGAGACCGCTACGGTGACCTCCTCTCGCGCTACGGGGCTGAAGTAACGTACGTGCGCGCGGAGATCGGGGACCGCCCCACGCTGGATGCAGTCGCGGACGCCCTGGCGGCGGACGACTACAAGCTCATTACGGTGACCCACGTGGACACCTCGACGGGCGTCGTCACGGATGTTGAGGGCCTGGCCAATCTGGCACGCGCCCGTGATACCCTCTTCATCGTCGATGGTGTCTGTTCGGTGGCCGGCGAGAGGCTGCGGATGACCGACTGGGGTGTCGACGTGGCGCTGACCGCTTCGCAGAAGGCCGTCGGCACGCCGCCGGGACTGGCGCTGGTGGTTGCCGGCCCGCGTGCTATGGACGCATTCCACGCCCGCAAGACCCCTGTTGCCAACTACTATGCGGATTGGGCCAACTGGCTGCCGATTATGGCGGCCTATGAGGGCCGCAGGGTGGGTTACTTCGGAGACCGCTACGGTGACCTCCTCTCG
>JAGHDT010000315.1 GCA_021159805.1 Anaerolineae bacterium | reverse complement strand
GGACATCGCCGAACCTGCGAACAAGAGCGCGCAGGCGTACCGGGCCGATGCCCCTGACGAGGTTGAACCCCAGCCAGTAACGTAAGTTGTCGTCCATAGCCCAACGCCCCCAATAGATCATACACCTGATACAGACAAGGAAACGAGACCTGCAGGTACCCCATCCAGCGTCTGAGACCAAGAGAAAGGGGGATAGTGACGTTAGGCTAGTCCAACAGATCCCGATTCAGTACGTTTCTGTACACCCTGGCGCGGCACACCGGTCGACAGACACATTCCGCCAGCCCTGGGAGATGCGTCTTATGGATGATCCGGAAGCAACCCCGGCAGCAGATGAACTACTATGCGGCCGGCATCCGGGTTGAGTTCGACGATAACGTCTTCGATCACAGGGATCAAGAGCTCTCCCAGTGGCCCATGCACTATGAACACGTCATTAGCACCAGGCGCGGTGAAGACTTCCACGATCTCACCCAGGGGCTCCCCCTCATCCGTGACAACAGCGAGCCCCTCAACCTGAAACTCGTAGTACTCGTTTTCATCGAGTGACACGGCATCCTCAACGGCGACATAGAGCAGAGAACCGCGCAGCATCTCGGCCGCTGTACGGTCCTCGTACCCCTCAAGCCTGATGAGCGCGGCATCCTGATGTCGCCGCAGTCCCATCACCTGGTGAGGGCGCAGCTCTTCACCAACATAAAGGATCTTGACCGACGCTAGGCGCTCCGGGTAATCGGTCAGGATCTTCGCGCGCAGTTCACCACGCACACCGTGCGGACGCACGACCCTTCCTACTGCCAAATAGCGGAGCTCAGGTTGCCGACTACGCATGCCTGAGCTCCAGCAGATGACTTATTGTGGCCATCAAGGCCATAGCTACACGATCTCCAACGTGACTTTCTTCCCCATCTTCGCGCCCACTACACGGGACAGGGAACGCATCGCATTGATAGTGCGACCTTCGCGGCCGATCATCCGTCCCATATCCTCCGGAGCCACACGGAGTTCCAGCACGATGGATGCTTCACCCTCAATCTCGGACAGGCTTACGGCATCTGGCTTGTCAGCCAACGCTTTGACGACGTATTCAACCAGGTCTTTGACCTTAGTCATTGCGCCACCTCCTTCGGTTAGTGATAGGAACAGGTATAGATGGAAGAGTAACTGAACATGGCACCCTTACGCTCGGCCTATGAAGCCCCGAGATCCAGCCTGTGCAACCTGAGGATCGGCGGTGCAGTCACCTTTGTCTTCTCTACGTCTCTGACCCGAGATACCCACGAAGGAGAGCTGGCGTGTGGCCAGCGAATCATCTTCCCGAAATGCGCCCTCGGCAGACTAGGATTCCTGCTCCTCAACCACGTCTTCGGACTCAGCCTCGACCTCAACCGCAGCAACCGCCGGCTCCGGTTCAGACACCACTGCGGTCTTGGCGGCCGCCAGGACGGCACTCTCTGCCTCAGCAACCAACACCGACAGCGACTCACCAGCGCGCAACCGCTCAAAGCGCCCCATCGTGCCATGCGTCCTGAAGATACGGGCAACGGAATCGCTCGGCTGAGCACCGACCGACAACCAGTGCAAGACGCGCTCTTCTTTGATTGTCACGGTCTCAGGCTCGGTTCTCGGATTGTAGAAACCGACCACTTCCAGGAACTTGCCATTACGTGGGGCCGTCTGCTCAGCAATAACTATCCGATAGCTCGGCTGCTTCTTGGCCCCCACTCGACGTAACCTTATTCTAAGCATATGCCTCCTAAATTCAGTATGAATCTCTTTCTGCGTAATTTCGTGGACGGGCCCTACCGGTACCGCCACCTTGTGGCAACCACGCGTGCCCCAACCCGGTGCACATGCGTGAATCTGCTTCTATCCAAACAACCCCGATAACCCGCGAAGTTTGCCCTGATTCAGACGCTTCATCATACGCCGCATCTGCCGGTGCTGAGACAGCAGTTGGTTAACCTGCTGCACCGACGTGCCACTGCCAGCCGCCACGCGCCGCTTGCGACCGGCGTTCAAGACCTTGGGATTTCGACGCTCACCGGGCGTCATAGAGAGGATAATCGCCTCGACAGCATTCAGGCTCTCCTCCGTCTGCCCCTGGTCGATCTCCACGCCACGCAGCGCATTACCCATACCCGGCACCATGTTCAGAATCTCCTGAATCGGGCCCATCTTGCGCACCTGACGCAACTGATCAAGGAAGTCCTCAAGATCGAAGTCTCCCCTGCGCAGCTTCTTCTCCATCTTCGCGGCCTGCTCGGCACCGAAGCTCGTCTCCGCACGCTCAATCAGCGAGAGAACATCGCCCATACCCAGAATTCGCGACGCCAACCGGTCCGGATGGAAAAGCTCCAGCCCGCTGAGCTTCTCGCCGACACCCAGGAACTTGATCGGCACACCGGTCACTGCGCGCATACTAATAGCCGCGCCACCGCGAGCGTCGCCGTCTACCTTGGTCAGCACTAACCCGGTCAGCCCAACGCGCTCATGAAAACCGGAGGCGATGCTCACCGCTTCCTGGCCAGTCATCGCGTCGGCCACGAGCAAGACCTCAATCGGGTGAACCCGGTCCCGGATGGCCTCCAGCTCTGCCATCATCGTATCGTCAATCTGCAGCCTGCCGGCGGTGTCCAGTATAATCAGATCACAACCACGTTCCCGCGCAGCGTTCAAGCCGCGGACACAGATCTCGGGCGGATTGTCGCACCCCGATTCACTGTACACCGGGAGATCGAGCTGTCGCCCCAACACCTCCAATTGGGTGATGGCTGCCGGACGATAGATATCCGCAGCCACCATCATTGGAAAGTGTCCCTGCGATCGCAGATGAAGCGCAAGCTTCGCCGCAGTCGTCGTCTTACCGGAGCCTTGCAGACCTACGAGCATGAGTGTGTACGGGGCACGCCCCTTCAGCTCAAGCCGTCCAGGTTCACCCAGCGTCTCCACCAGCTCCTGATGGACGATCTTGATGACCTGCTGAGCCGGATTCAGCGCTTTGGAGACCGTTTCTCCAACAGCCTTCTCGCGCACCCGCGCCGTGAAGTCTTTCACGACCCGATAGTTGACGTCTGCCTCCAGAAGTGCAAGCCGAATCTCTCGCAGAACCGCCTTGACATCTTCTTCGCGTAAGATACCTCGCTTACCTAGCCGGTCAAAGACGTCCTGAAGCTTCTCACTGAGTGATTCAAACATAGGCTCTCGCAGTAGGCATTAGCACCATAAAATACATTCTAATGGATAACGCAAATACGTCAAGCATTGAAACCGTCGCTGCACATAAGGAAGCAGGCTTCGTTTCCGAGTATCCCGCTACCGCTTCGGAGACACCTTCCTTGCCAATCGCCTGGACCAAGGCATAATACGCCAGTCGCGGAACAGGAGTCCACCGCCCCCTCCGCCCTGCGTGCCGGCTCGCCGGCTGGGCGCACAAGGACGTAACCATACCATAGGATAGAACCAGAGGTAATCCGAACTATGACTCGACATCGCACGCCCGTCTCCTTGATTCGGGCGCTGATCGTCATTGATCGTGAGCGCAGACGAAAACAGAGCCAAACCGGTTTTCAGCTGGGGCTGCGCATCCTCGGCGGGCTCGTGTTGATCTCCATCCTGACCTCGCTGCTCTTTGTCGGCATCAGCGTCGGCACAGCGGCCGGCGCCTACACGGTCATCACCGAGAACCTTCCCACACCGGACGACGTCGCCCAAGCAAGCATTGAGACCTTTGAGACGACCAAGATCTACGCCTGGGGACCCGACACAGACGGGGACGGGCAGAAGGATCCGGCACTTATTTACGAGGTCATCGATGCGAACGCCGGTGACCGCACCTGGCTCCCCTTCTCCGAGGTACCCGAGTACGTCGTCTGCGGCACCGTAGCCATGGAGGACAAGACGTTCTGGACCAATCCGGGCTTCAACTTCCGCGGTATTGTGCGCGCCTTTGTCGATAACCTCCAGGGCAACGAGATCCAGGGTGGTTCGTCCATCACACAGCAGGTGGTCAAGAACTCGGTCATCCCGCTGGAGGAGCGCAGCGAGAAGAGCTACGCCCGCAAGATCAAAGAGGTCCTGATCTCCCTGGAGCTCACCCGGCTCTACGACAAGAGCACCATCCTGGAATGGTATATCAACACCAACTTCTACGGCAATCTCGCCTACGGGATTGATGCTGCAGCGCGCGTCTACTTCGACAAAGCGGCGCGCGATCTCACGCTCTCCGAAACCGCGACGCTGATTGCCATCCCCCAGTACCCACGACTCAACCCGTTTGATACCCCTGACGACGCATTCAGCCGCAAAGAGATCGTCCTGAGGCGTATGGTCGAGGAAGGATGCGTCACCACGGCCGAAGCGGAGGCCGCCAAAAACGAGCCCTGGGATCTCGCCAAATCCACCCAGCGCTTCGACATTCGGGCCCCCCACTTCTCCATGTACGTACGCCACGAGCTTGAGGAGATGTTCGGCGCCGCGCTGGTGGCCGGTGGCGGCCTGCAGGTCTACACGACGCTCGACCTCGAACTTAACGAGCAGGCCGAGTGCACGGTTCAGACCTATCTGCGGATTCTGAGTGGGGAGGACCCCACCGCAGTGATCTCGGAGGCCTTGGGGGCTGGGTGCGATGCCGCCCAGTATCTGCCAGACGTCCCAGCAAGCCGCGTCGGCAACGACTACAACATCAAGAACTCCGCCGTGATCGCTATCCGCCCGACAACGGGCGAGATCCTGGCCATGGTCGGCAGTGCCGACTACTGGAACGAGGAGATTGACGGCAAATTCAATGTCGCAGCCGATGGCCTGCGCCAGCCCGGTTCCTCGTTCAAGCCCTTCACCTACGTGACCTTCCTCGCCCAGGGACACAATGCAGCGCATATGTTCCTGGATGTCCGCCAGGCCTTTGATCAGGGCCCGGGCATGGCCCCCTACGTCCCCGAGAATTACTCGCGCACCTACCACGGGCCGATCAGCCTGCACAATGCGCTGGCACGCTCGCTCAACATCCCGGCAGTAGAGGCGATGTCCATTGCCGGCATCGACAACGTAATGCGCACTGCCCATCAAATGGGCATCACCACCCTGGACAAGGGCCTCCAGCACTACGGTCTGAGCCTCACACTGGGCGGTGGCGAGGTCAAGCTAATCGACGAGGTCTACGCCTTCACCGTCTTCGCAAACAACGGCACGTTGTACGGTGCCCCAGTTCCCGAAGCGCAGCTGCGCCCGAACTTCCGCGAACTCAACCCTGTCTCCATCCTGCGGGTTGAGGACCGCAACGGCAAGATTCTCTACCAATTGGACCAGCCAGAGTCGCGCCAGATCCTCGAGCCGCGGTTAGCCTATCTCATCACCAACATCCTCTCGGACCGCCGGGCCCGGATCCCTGCCTTCGGCACACCCAACGCACTGGAGCTCGCGAACGAACGCCCCGCCGCGGCCAAGACCGGCACGACAAACAATTTCAGCGACAACTGGACCGTCGGCTACACACCGCAGTTGATCGTGGGCGTGTGGCAAGGCAACAAGAACGCCGACGACTATATGATCAACACACCGGGTTCGCGCGGGGCGAGCTATATCTGGCACGCGGTCATGGAATACGCGCATCTGGACGAACCCATCTACTCGTTCACTAATCCGGGAGGCCTGGTAGACGTGACCGTCTGTGCGGTGTCCGGCATGCTGCCCAGCGACAGCTGCGCAACAACCACGGAGCTCATGATTCCGGGGACCGAACCCACAGAAAAAGACACGCTGAGCCAAGTCTACCTGATCAACAAGGAAACCGGCAATCTCGCGACCATCTACACCCCGCCGGAGTTGGTCGAGGAGCGCGTGTACACCATCCTGCCACCGGAGGCACAGGATTGGATCGCCAGCCTGCCCGAAGAGAAACAGGCAACCTTCCTCCCCCCCACCGACTACGACACGGTCTACGGGCCCAACCAGGCCCAGGCTGAGGTAGCCATCATCTCTCCCAAAACGTACTCCTATGTGGGCGGCGTTGTACCGATCTCCGGCAACGCCCGGGGTGACGTGGCTTTCTACCGGCTGGTCTTCGGCGAGGGGATGAATCCTACAGCGTGGCTCCAGGTCGGTCCGGACCACGGCAACCAGGTCGACAACAACCTTCTGGAGAACTTCGACACTACCGGCCTGGAAGACGGTATCTACACACTCCAGTTGCAGGTCGTGGGCCAGGACCAGCAAGTCAGGCAATCATCCATCCAGCTCACGGTCGATAACACCCCACCCAAGGTGGACCTGACCTACCCACCGGCAGGGAACGAGTATGAGTACGGGCTCGATGAATGGGTCAACGTCAACGCTCAGGTCAACGACAACTACGCGATTGACAGGGTGGAGTTCTACGAGAACGAAGCCGAGGAACCTTTCAACGTCCGCACCATCGCGCCCTTCAACGTCAACTGGATCCTGAAAGGACCGGGCCAATACCGGTTCCACGTCATTGTCTACGATGCCGCGGGAAACAGGACAGAGACCGAACCCGTCAGCATAAGGGTTGTTCCACGAGAAGGCTGACAGCAACAGCCAAACCTGGTGGCAATGCCAATGCCCCGTGTGCCCTATGATCCGTGAGTTCATAGCGTGCACGGGGCATTGCTATGCCGGAGCAAGAGCCGCTAAGTCGTGACCACCGGAGAGCGGCCTGGCAACGTAAAGCGTGCTCGTGCTGGATTGTGATCCAGCGCTCTGGCGGAAACGGAACGCAGAGCAGAACGCGGACTGTGGTCCGCTCAGCGCAAGGAAAACGGCATAGCCGGGTTATTCGACAGATCTCCACTAGACCAAGCGAAGACGTCAGCTATGTACGAAAAAGAGGCGATACCCCAGGAGTATCGCCTCTTCTATCACTAACTCAGCCCGAAGTTGGCGTGGGCCTCAGGGTCGGTCGGAGCGGTAGACAATCGCCTTCTGGATCTCCGCAGCCACGGAGGGCAGCAGGATCAGCGGGGCCATAACCAGCCACTCCACCAAGTTCAGTGGCGTCGTGTTGAAGATCTCACGGACGGACGGCACCGGTATGTAGATCACGAGAAGCAGCAGGAAGACTGAGAAACCAACGGCATACTGCATGTACTTGTTGGTGAAAACGCCCAGCTTGATCAGCGGATACCGCTCGGAGCGTGAGGTATAGGCCCGGAACAACTCAGACAGTATCAGGGTCACGAACGACATTGTCTCTGCCGTGATCAAGG
>JAGHDT010000108.1 GCA_021159805.1 Anaerolineae bacterium | reverse complement strand
GTGCGGGTAGTGCTCGGGGCGCCCTTGAAGAGGCGCAGCGGGGCATCGGGGCTCTCGGTGGGGCCGCAGGGGAAGTCGCCAGCGGCAACATCCCATTCGCACTGCTCACCCACCAACGGGTCGATCTGTGTCACGTTCTGGCGTGGTACATCCGCCCAGTCCGCATCACCGGCCTGCATCATCGCAAAGCGCGTGCCCCATTCAGACACACCACGCTTCACAATACGTGGAATCGAGGGAGCCGTCGGGCCACCTTCAAACATCGGCACGTCTTGCTCGGAGCGCCAGTAGTTGGGGTTCGCCACGAAGACGACCTCTTCACCGGGGGTCCAGTAATCCAGCATGTACGGTCCGGTCCCGTTAACGACGTCGCGTAGCGGGGAGTTCTCGGAGGCAATACCGTAGTAATCCTGCCATGTCGCGCAATCGCCATCCCACGCGCCGTTGGCAATCGCCCAATCCTTATCCAGGATTGAGCCCCAGCTCTGTGCCAAGGTTGCCAACCAGGGACTCCAGGGCTGGCTCAGTTGCATCGTTACGGTGTCCCCGTCAGCGACGAAGGCATCCTTGACCATCTGGCATGCTTCTGCCAACTTGGTGGGATCTTCGGCCTGTAGACACTCAACATCATCCGCACAGTCGGCATTCACCAACTCTGCGACATCGTAAGTCCCGGTGCCGAACAGTGCCTCTGTATAAAGCCACTGCGGTGACCAACCACCACCCTGCAGCACACCGCGTTGGAGGCTGTAAGCCACGTCTTCAGCGTCAAGGTCCGCACCATCGTGGAACTTCACGCCCTGGCGGATGTTGAAGGTGTAAACCATACCATCGGCAGAGATCTCCCAACTTTCGGCCAACGCGGGCACAAACGAGGTCGCATCAGCGCCGTTGTAGGTCACCAACTGTTCGTAGACATTCAGGATGGCGGCGTCGCCCTCACTCTCGTAGTTCCACGCCGAGTCGAGGGTGTCAATGCCTTCACTGGCGGCCATGTAATACAGAGACTCGGTATCTGCAGCCGCAAAATCCACAGCCTTTGCTGGCTCCGGTGTCGCGGTCACGACGACCTCAACTTCTCTCGTCTCGATGACGGTGACTTTCTCACCCTCGACGATCTTCTCTACCTCTACTGTCTGGATGACCGTCTGCACCTCAGGCGTAGCACATGCAACCAGTACCACGCTGAGTACGATCAGTAGGCCAGCCATACTCCACAACGCTTTCTTCAACACGTCTTTCCTCCTCCACTGAGATTAAGAATGGGATTGTGAAATGTAACTTCTTTAAGTAGATGTTTTTCTATAGCATCACCACCTTAGTACGTTGCACTAGATCTACGACGTAGCCGCTGCCGGCTGTACGAGATGGCAGGCACAGAAATGCCCAGGTTCCACCTCAACGATCTCCGGTTCAACCTCAGAACATATATCGACCTTCCGAGGGCATCGTGTGCTAAAGTTGCACCCCTTTGGCGGGTTCGCGGGACTGGGCAGGTCACCCTCGAGTAGAATACGATGTCGTTGCTCTTCGACAATGGGATCCGGCACCGGGATGGCCGACAGCAGAGCTTCGGTGTAGGGATGCAGGGGGTTGGCGTAAAGTGTATCTTGATCGGTTAGTTCTACGATCTTGCCCAAGTACATCACGGCGACCCGGTTGCTAATGTGGCGTACCATGCTCAGATCGTGAGCAATAAAGATGTAGGTCAGGCCCAGCTGCTCCTGCAAGTCCTCCAGCAAGTTGATAACTTGTGCCTGGATCGAGACGTCCAAGGCGGATATCGGTTCATCGCAAACAATGAGGCTGGGATTGAGGGCCAATGAGCGTGCCAAGCCAATGCGCTGTCGCTGGCCGCCAGAGAATTCGTGTGGATACCGTGTCATGAAATTGGGATTGAGGCCAACCAATTCAAGAAGGCGCGCGACGCGTTGTTTGCGTTCCTCTTTGTTGGCCAGGTGGAAAACTTCCAGGGGTTCTCCGACGATCCGTTCAACGCTCATGCGCGGATTAAGCGACGCATAAGGGTCCTGGAATATCATCTGCATACTGCGGCGCAGTTCGCGCATCTCGCGGCTCTTTAGCGTGGCGATATCCGTGCCATCAAAGTAAACTTGTCCCTCGGTGGGTTCGTAGATGCGGATAATCGTTCTTCCCATGGTTGTCTTACCACAACCACTTTCGCCTACCACACCGAGAGTTTCACCCCGGTAAACGTCAAAACTGACACCATCGACGGCTTTGACGTCACCCACGTGCCTTTGGAAGACGCCTCGGTGGATAGGAAAATACTTCTTCAGATTCTTGACGCGGAGCAGAACTTCGGGAGTGTTGTGATCGTTGGTCGCCACTTCAATCATCGCGATATCCTTGCCTTTTCCCAGCACGCCGCTTTGTGTCCATATCCCACTTCTTCCAGTGGGGGAACCTCCTTCAAACAACGAGGGACGACATACCTGCAACGTGGTGCGAAGGCGCATCCTGCTGGCAGATCGACGAGATCCGGTGGTTCGCCAGCGATTGAGAAAAGGCGCTCATTCTTTCGCGTTCCATGACTGGGCAATGATTGCAAAAGGCCTAACGTATAAGGGTGGTGTGGGTCACCATAGATTGATTTCACTGGTCCAGATTCGACGATTTTCCCGGCGTACATGACGTTAACACGCTGTGCCAATCCCGCGATAATACCCAAGTCGTGCGTGATCCAGATCACCGCCATACCGATTTTATGCTGCAACTGCTTGACCAACTCCACGATTTGTGCTTGGATGGTCACGTCCAGCGCCGTCGTTGGCTCATCTGCGATCAGGATGCTGGGATTGCACGACAATCCCATCGCGATCATTGCGCGCTGGCGCATACCGCCGGAGAACTGGTGCGGGTAATCGTCCACACAGTTCCTGGCTCCCGGGATACCTACCATCGTGAGCAGTTCCTCGGTGCGTGCGCGAGCTTGTCCCTTATCCATATCCTGGTGTAGGATCAAGGTTTCCATAATCTGGAAGCCAACAGTCCTTACTGGATTTAGGGACGTCATCGGATCTTGAAAAATCATCGCGATTTCTGCTCCACGCACCCTGCGCATGTCATCCTCGCGAAGTTCCAAAAGGTTGCGACCGCGAAAGAGGACCTCGCCGTGGTCGATCTTCCCTGGCGGAGTGGGGATCAGGCGCATAATCGACAGTGCATGCACACTCTTTCCGCATCCACTCTCACCGACAACACCTACCGTATCTCCTTCGTCAAGTGTGTAAGAGATACTATCCACAGCATGCACCACACCAACGTCTGTGTAAAAGCTCGTTGTGAGATCTTTGACTTCCAAGAGATGCTGAGCAGTTCTTGTCATAGGAAACCTTGTTTGTCGCTGCTAATTGAGTATTAGGAAACTTGACCTTGGTTTTCAGCCAAATCGAAAGCAATACAGACCACTCATTTGGTAATCTGCCAGTATGAGAACCAAACCCTGGTATTATAGGATTGTTTTGAAATGAAGCAATACAGCCCAACAGCTCCAGCGCCCGCAACAACTGGGCATCACCGCTATCGCGCACCTGCTCAATCGTCAGGCCACGTTCTGCCAGCGGAACAAGCGGTGCCACGCCGACGGGAAGGGCCACACTCACGTCGGGGGCCAGTCCCTGGTGCCAGATGACGCGTCCGTCCGGGGTCAGCCATTCTTGAATCGCCAGCAGTAGCACCGAACCGTCGGAGAGCGGGAATTCCCGCAAGACCGTCCCTGTGCCGAAGGTGGCCTCCCCGACCACCGTGGCGCGCTTGGCGTCCTGCAACGCGCCCGTGACGATCTCGGCCGCACTGGCCGTTCCCCGATCGACCAGTACAACTATCGGAATGTCCACAGCCAATCCGCCGGATTGCACCGGCAGAGGCGTGGTTTTTCCCTCAGCATCCTTCACCAGCAGCACGTTGCCCCTCGCCAAGAATTGGCTAGCGACTCCCACAGCCTCATTCAGCAGACCACCCGGATTGCTGCGCAGGTCCAGCACCAGGCCCGTCACTTCCTGAGCCTGGATCTCGGTCAGGGCATCCTTGAGATCCTGCACTGACCCCTTGCTGAAAGCGCTGATGCGCACGTGCGCGATGGAGGTGCCGGGCAACTTCGTCCAGGTGACGTTGTCAACCGTGATCTTGGCCCGCTCCAGAGTCACATCACGGGTGTTGCCCGTGCCGGAGTCGAGAATCGTCAGCGTCACCTGGGTGCCTGCCGGGCCGAGAATGCGTCCCCGGACGTCATCCAGACCGAGGTTGACGACATTCTGACCATCCACCTTCAGGACAACGTTCCCAGGACGCAGGCCCGCTCGCTGGGCCGGAGAACCATCCATCGGCGCCATAATGACCACGTGGCCATCTTTCGTCTCTATGTAGGCGCCGATGCCTTCATACTCTCCCTGAAGAGCGCTGTGTTGCTCCTCAACCATCTGGGGGGACAAAAAACGGCTATGGCCGGTATCCCCCAGCGCGTCCACCATCCCGGCGATAGCGCCGTAGGTCAGGTGCTGTGAATCCAGGGCCTCGCGGTCGACGTAGGCCTGGTGGACGGTATTCCACGCCTCTCCCATCAGCCGGAACTCGGACACCGCTTCAGCTGGGATTCCGCCGGGTGGAGCGATATGGAATAGCACCACTCGGTCGATCAGAACACCTCCCAGCAGACCCAGCATCAGGATCGCCAGGACAGCGCCCAGGACACCAAGAACGCGCCAAGGACGGATCGTCATTTGACCACACCTCCTCGACTCGGTTGTCGGTCAGCAGCCAACAACGGCTGGGATCTCCCGCACCCTGCAGATAGCGCAATCACCCTTCAGCCTCGCATCGATTCCGCGTGCAGTTGTAGCCACTTGATGACGTCGACGCGGCGCAGAAGCCCAACCAACTCGCCATCACGGACGACCAGCAGCTGGCGCACATCGGCACTGGTCAGTTTCTCCAGCCCCTGACTCGCCTCCTCCTCCGGTGTGACCACGACGAGCCGACTTGCCGGCGTCATCACGTCACCGACAGACGTGGTGTCCCACGCCTCACGTACGACTCGCCGTACATCGTCCAACGTCACGATTCCCACGATCCGACCAGCATCCACCACAGGGAATGCCCGAGCATCAGTCCCCAGAATGTGCTCGTGGACCAGACTGGAGACCGTACAAGCTGGCTCACAGATTGGCGGATCCTGGCGCATCATGCGCGAAACTGGAACGCCCGCGAGGACATCATGCACGACAACCTGCTGGTAACTCTGAATGGAGGCGGTGTTAAGGAACCAGCCGATGAAGGCCAGCCACAGACCGCCACCCAGACCCGTTCCGAAGAACGGGATCTGCGCGCCGAAAGCCATTGTGATGCCTCCAAAGATCATGATCCAGGCGATAGCCTGCCCCACACCGGCAGCCCAACGCGTCGCCCGGCGTAAATTACCGGTCGCCGCCCACAGAATCGAGCGCAGCACTCGTCCGCCATCCAACGGGAACCCAGGAATCATATTGAACAGACCGAGGGTGATATTGATCGATCCCAGCCATATTAACAACGTGAGCAGAGGATTCAAATGAGCAGCAGCCTGGGCAGGGTCGGCAATAGCATCCTGTACAGGCCCCACGCTCGCCCCCACCAGCAGGACCAAGAACGCACCCAGCACGAGACTGGTCAAAGGGCCCACGATGGCTATGAGAAACTCGGCGCCCGGCGAGGCCGGCTCGCGCTGGAGATCGGACACACCACCGAACAGAAACAGCGTGATGTCACGCACTGGTATCCCGCGCGCCCTGGCCACCAGGGAGTGAGCCAGCTCGTGAGCCAGCACGGAGGCGAAAAACAGAAATGCCGCTATGATGCTTGTTCCCCACACCAGCGGCGCTCTCCAATCATGATGAATCTCGCCAAACGTCGCGCTGAGGTTCCATATGACCAGCAAGAGAATCACCAGCCAGCTCCAATCCACACGGATTTCGATACCAAATATCTTGCCGACACGGAATCCACTTCGCATGACACACCTCCCTTTTGATCGATGCAGTTCGGCGCCTGGCCCCTTGCTGCTTGACTCTTCTACTATCTTTGCCGCTCACGAGTGAGCGTGTTGGTCTTCCGTCGCACCACGGTCGTGGGCAAAGCCTCGATCTCTTCTTCAATAAGTTCGAGAAGCAGTGTGGCAAAGAAGCCGATGGCACCCTTCGAGGAGGGCACCAAAGAAGACCTCATCGCAGCACACTCCGCAGGCGGCGGAGCAACGATCGCTCCTCTAGCCGTCCACCTCACGCACGCGCGACGCCTTTCCAAGGTACTGCTCCGCGTTGTCGAGGCACCAAAGCTGCTGTTGCCGGAACGCGGGATGTGGCTTGAACTTCCGCCTGACGGCCTTCGGCCTGACGTTGCCCACCGTCTCGATCGCTGCCACGTCACCTTCGCCCAGTCCCAGCTGATAACAGTAGCTCAGATACCCGATCTGCAGCGGGTCAAAGCCCATCAGGGATGCGGTCAAAGCATCTACAGCCAGCGCGTCTGTACCGGCCAGCGCCACCCGCCAATCCACAGGATCTCCCGCCGTGGGCCCACGCCCTTCCATCGCCAGAAAACCATCAACGACCGCCAGATGTGGCCACACCCACGGGGCCAGGTTCGCGAGGTTCAAGTTGATCATGGGATAGCCCTGGTGCATAGCGAACTTGTCACTACCGGCACTGTCCGCGATGCGCGCCATCACAGCGTGCGCCAGACCTGAGTAACGCAGCCAGTGCGGGACAATCTTGTCCAGCAGAGGGAGCATTGATCGTTTGGGTCTGCTGCCTTCCCCTTCGGACCCATGGCTACGGGGGGCTATCGTCCGATTGACCAACGTGCCCATCACCATATTCTTGATAGAACAGGTAACGATGGCCGAATCGTGTGTCTTTGGCGGCCCTACTGAGATACGCAGATCACTCTCAACGACAGTCCGTGCCAGATGCAGCGTGGTCGGCTGAAAGTGGCGCCTATAGACCTGGACAGGCACCACGTCATCGGCGTTCAGGTCCACGAACCCAATGCCATAGCGATCCCTCAACGTTTCGAACCCGAAGTGCTCAAAGCTATCGAATGTGTTATCGAGCGCAGCGCCCTCAGCGATAACAACAGAGCCGTCGTAACGCGCGCGTACGAAGTCGAGAACGGCCCGCAGCGCGTCAATGTGCGTCGCGGACAGTTGGCGCTGGCTGACGAGATTCGGCTTGACCACAACGCTCTGCACACCGTCAAATACGACATCATCCGAGATCTGCGCCAGCGCCTGCGATACGTTTGCGTAGCGATCGTCACCCCTGATAAGCGATACCTTTGGTTTCATAGCTAGCCTCTTCTGTGATTGTCCAATACCAGCACAACCAGTTGCAGTTTTGGCCCATTCTCACCTGCTACATCCAGCCCCCACCTACCAGCTCTGCACGGTTTCGATCATCGCCAGGATGCTCTCAACTGGCGTTCCCGGCTGCACGTTGTGACACGAGCAGCAGATGTAGCCCTCGCGAACGGCGCCCAGCGTCTCCAGACAGCGCAACCTCTCCGCTCGCACGTCATCCGCCGTGCCGAAGGGCAGCACCTGTTGGTTGTCGATGCCCCCGTGGAAGATGACGCGGTCGCCATACTTTTGCGCCAGCTCCTCCACATCCATGCCCGGACAGGCATGTTGGATCGGGTTCAGCACATCGATGCCGGCCTCGATCAACTCGGGGATCACGGGACCCACAGCACCGTCGGTGTGATAGAACACCTTGACGCCATAGCTGTGGATCAGGTCACACCAGCGCTTCAGCCGCGGCTTCAGTTGCCGGCGCCACATCCGCGGGGACATCAGCATCCCATTCTGACCACCGATGTCATCGCTGATGAAAACCAGGTCAACCAGGTCCGCCGCCTGCGAGAGAAAGCGGTGCATCATCTCCGTCTGTATCGCCTCAATGCGATCCAGCGTCGCCTCAACCAGCTCTGGATTCAGTGCCAGATCCATCAGCGATTGCTCGATGCCCCGCAGTTGTGAGTAGATCTCGAAGAAAGAGACCCACGGCCCGATAACCGCGAAATCATGATCGCGCGCCTTGCGAGCCAGGTCCATCGCAGCCGCAATCTCGAAGCGGTCGGGGTCGGGCCAGTGCGGATAGTCGTCCAGTTCAGCGGGCGACTCGATCTCCAGCAAGGGCGGCGCGATGGATTCCTGGTAGTGTGCCGCTGCAGGATGTGGCGGCAGGTGCGGCCCACTACCAGGAATCCATCGCCCCGCCCTTG
>JAGHDT010000277.1 GCA_021159805.1 Anaerolineae bacterium | reverse complement strand
TACCCGCCTGACAGCGTCGCCAAGATCAGGATCTTGGGCTCTCTCTGCGGTTCAGGAGTTTCCATAGGCTATTCCTTCACTTCTTGCGGCGCAGGAAGAGACGGTCATAGCCATCGGCCTGCAGGTATCCCAGGAATTCGTGTCCGACCTTCTTGGCCCACCGCGGTAAGTCCTCTTTGGTGCCAGACTCCCCGGACCAGATTTCCAGGATCTCGCCCACCTTGACACTGCCCATAGCCTTCTTGGCCTCCAGCAGCGGGCCAGGGCAAGCTACACCACGAGCGTCAGCTATTTTCGCAGCCTTGATAGAATTGAGATCGACAGTCATCGCAACACTCCTTTTTCGGTTAGATGTGATATCGCGGACACTATGTTGGATGGGCACAGGCTACTTCGTATCGCGTGAGTCCAATCCGTAACGTCTCGGCAAATCAGGATCAGCGATTCGATAGAACACTGTCTGTCCCTGGCGACGGGACAGGAGAACGCCACGCTCTTTCATAACCTGCAGGTGTTGAGACGTATTCTGCACCGACGCCTTGATCGTGGCAGCTAGCTGGCTGACAGACATTTCCTCATCGCCCAGCGCCCATAGGATCAGGATGCGCCGTCCGGAGGCGAACGTCCGGTAGAAGTTCGCCAAGACCTCCGCTTGTCTGAACAGCTCTGCATCCAAGCTCGTCTCTCTTTCGATATTCCAGTATTCGCGAGAACACTTAAGTACTAGAGCAATTATACGAAGGGCGACCGGCTTCCATTAGTGACTATGCTCCTGATGACTATCGGATTCCTTGATGGATGATCATAGAGATTCTCTATAGCTGCCGGGTGGATCGTGTGTTGTTTCAGACGAGAATCGCAAATCGGCCCCAATGAGATAGTATAGAGAGTGAAGGTGAGCGTGATTCAGCGATGGAATCAGTACAGTACAGAATAAGTGAGAAGCATTACCAACCCTGGGAGACATAGAATGAAAATCGCCTTAAGCCTGGGCAGGTCGCCGAGAGAGATGCGGTTTGCCCAGCAACTTGGTCTGCACTATGTTGTCAGTGCCCTTCCGGCTAATCCCAAGGGGTACCTCGAATTGGATGATCTGCGAGGCGCCCGAGAGCGCTTTGCCCGTTACGGGCTTTCCTTTGATGTGATCGAGAACTTACCGACGCCACACTACAACAAGGCGATGTTCGGCCTTCCCGGACGCGACGAACAGCTCGATCAAGTGTGCACGACGATCCGCAACATGGGGAAGGCGGGTATCTCGGTGCTACAGTACCAGTGGATGCTGCTGGGAGGACTGCGCACCGAGACCAGCCCCGTCGGCAGGGGCGGTGCGCGCGTCTCGCGCTTCGACTGGGAGGTCGCCAGACGGTCCCCCATCGCTGCCCTGGACTGGCGGCCGGGACCTGACGGGTTGATCCACACGCCGGACCGTGAACTGAGCGCCGAACAAGTGTGGGACAACCTGACCTACTTTCTGGAGCGGCTGGTGCCGGTGGCTGAGGAGGCAGGTGTGAAGTTGGCGGCCCATCCCGACGACGCACCGATTCCATCCTTTATGGGTGTAGCGCGCATCTTGACCAGTCTGGAGGGACTGCAGCGCCTCATCGACACAGTTCCCAGTCCTTGCAGCGGCCTTGGGTTCTGCCAGGGGACCATAGCCAGCATGGCCGGGGTCGATATGATCGATGCGATCCGCCATTTCGGACGGCAGAAGAAGATCTTCTTCGCTCACTTCCGGAACCCGCGCGGCCAAGTGCCCGTCTTTGAGGAAGTCTTCCCCGATGAGGGCGACTCTGATATGCTGGCTGCGATCCGTGCCTATCGTGAGGTGGGCTTTGATGGCGTTATCCGCGTCGATCACGCCCCAGCCGTGGTGGGTGACACCCATAGTGAACGTACATTTGGCTACCAGGTTGGCTATTTCAAGGGTCTGGTCGATGCCGTCGAGGTCCTGGACGCCGGAGGAGTTGACTGATATGCATCTCGCACTGACTTTGAACCCGTTTGAGGATTCGGATCTGCTCTATGCCCAGCAACTTGGCGTCGACTGGATCGTGGGCGACGTGCCGGCTTGGGATTACGACACGCTGGCAGCGGCGCGCAACCGTGTGGAGAAATCGGGCCTGGTCCTGAGTGCGCTTGACTGCCTGCCAACAAGTTTTGTCGTGGATGCACTCCTGGGGCGGGTGGAGTGCGAGGAGGCGATAGACCGCGTCTGCCGGGTCGTCACCGATGTTGGCCAGCTGGGCATTCCGTCACTTGGATACCGTTGGCCGCCGGTTGAGGCGGACTCCGTCGTGGCGACTACGGCGGGACGTGGTGGGGCCTTGAGCGCGGTCTACAGGATCCGTGACAAGGAGCACACTTCTCAGGGCCCTGCCCGTGAGGAGCTGTGGCAGGCCCTTGCCCATTTTCTGCAGCGCGTGGTGCCTGTCGCAGAGGCCGCCGGCGTGCGCCTTGCGTACCGGACGGACATCTCACTGGTCTCCCTGCCCGAGGAGAGGCGCATCTTGGATAGCGTGAGTGAGCTGGATCGTCTCTTCCAGGTGGCGGGCAGTCCTTACCACGGGCTGGATCTGGATCACGGCTTCGTCACTCAGGTTCTCGGCCGGCGGACCAGCTTGCAGACCGGCTTGAAGGTTGATGAGGTGATCCGACACTTTGGCCGGCAGAGGAGAATCTTCGCCGTCCGCATGCGCAACCTGCGCCGTACAGACAGTGGCGCTCAGGAGCACTTTCTGGATGAGGACAAGGTCGCCGCCCTGAGAGGGCTGCAGGCGTACCAGGAGACGGGGTTTGAGGGGCCGCTGTGCCCTGTCCCATCGCCCGGCATGACGGATGACACGGAATGGCGGCACAAGGGATACGCTTTCGGTATCGGCTATCTGCGCGCGCTGCTCCAGGCGATTGGCTAGACGGTGTGCAGCTGCGTCCTGATGAAGCTTTGGCGATCAGATTGGCAATGCCGCGGCACGCCTGCGTTGTCAGGTTAGTCCCTTGGAGAGTTCATGATAGGTTGCCATCCCTGCTCTGCCCCTCGTCACCTCCGGAGTGCTGGATTGTGATCCAGCACGAGCTGCGCTGCATGACCCGTCCCCCGCCCCGCGAAACGCTCAGCACAAAGACGGGCTCGGGCCTCGACTGTGTCGAGGTTGACACCGGCCCGAGCAGAACGGACCGTACATTTTCATACTTGCGTGGTGTCCGCTGGCGGACGTGCGGCCTAC
>JAGHDT010000132.1 GCA_021159805.1 Anaerolineae bacterium | reverse complement strand
GCGACCTCATCTACACGGGTAACGGCGTCGTGGAAAACGGCGTCGTCTCCATCGTCGGCAACACCATCGCAGGTGTCGGCGCAGCAGCCGACGGCAAAGGTGCCGGCACCTACCCGGTTATCACCCCGGCCATCATTGATGCACACTGCCATATCGGCCTGATCCGCGGCGGGGAGCCGTCGGACGAGGCCGAGGCGAACGAGCATATGGGCGCGCTGTTGGCTCATGCCGACGTCCTCGACTCGATCCAGATGGACGATGCGGGCTTCGAGGACTCCATCGAGTCCGGCGTCCTCTACTCCTGCGTTTTGCCCGGCAGCGGCAACATCATCGGCGGCAACTCCGCCGTGATCCGCAACTACGGGCTGGACACCAACGCGGCTTTCATCCGCCGCTCAGGCATCAAGGCCGCCTTCGGCTACAACCCGATGTATGTGCGCGAGTGGAAGGGCCCACGCCCCTACACCCGCATGGGCGCCCTGGCAATGCTTCGTGCGAAGCTCCACGACGTCAAGGCCAAGATGGACAAGGAAGCAGCCGCGGCAGACGACCCCGATCGGAAGAACGACGTGACCTACACTGCCGAGGAGGCCGTGATGAAGGCCATTCTCAGTGGCGAGGAGCGCATGCGCATCCACGTCCACAAGGCAGACGACATCGCCGCCATCATCCGCTTCGTCGACGAGTGGGGATTGAACGTAGTCGTCGAGCACACGATGGATGTCCACCAGCCCGGCATCTACGAGCAGCTCAAAGAACACGGCATCCCCGTGATCTATGGCCCGATGGACAGCCTGGCCTACAAAGTCGAGCTCAAGCACGAGAGCTGGAAGAACATCAGATACCTCATCGACTCCGGCGTCGAGTTTGGCCTGATGACCGACCATCCGGTGATAATGCAGAGCTTGCTGCTCATCGAGCTGCGCCACTTCATCCGTATGGGATTGACCAGAGAGCAGGCACTGGACGTCATCACCAAGAAAAACGCCGAGCTGATCGGCGTCGGCGACATCCTCGGCACGCTCGAGGAGGGCAAGTGGGCCTCCGTGATCTGCTGGAACGGCGACCCCTTCGCGTTGGACAGCTACCCCGTCGCGATCTACGCTGAGGGCGAGCTCATCTACGAAGCGTAGGCATCCACAACACCAACCTAGAGAGAGTACGAGCCACCGGTGGTGGCCCGTACTCTCTCTTTGGCGTCACAGCGTCCTCGCCTCCTGGCACGAGGCCGCGTCGGATCTAACCTATCGTCATGGCCACGTGCGGCCGCGCCGGCAACTCGACGCGAATCGCATCTCCAGACTTCACCATCCCCCCCACAACAACCACACCCATCGCACCGGCTTTGCGGATCGGATTACCCTGTGCGTCACGGTCCACAGTGGCGTCCTTCAGGCCTTGCTGATAGTCATCCAGCTGACCACACGGATCACGCAGTTCTGTCATTTCCACAACGCTGGTGTCACCAATGAACAACCGCGTCCCAACCGGCAGACTCAGTAGGTCAATCCCCCGGGTCGTGATGTTCTCACCCATCTTGCCCGCGGAGACATCGAAACCGCCGGCCCGCAGTTCATCGATCACCTCCGCCTGCAGGAGGTGCACCTGCCGGAGATTGAGGCGAGTTGGATCCGTGCGCACCAGGTACCGGTGCTGCACAGTCTTCCCCATGTGGGCATCACCCTCAACACCCAACCCCGCGATGAGCCGGATGCCGTTCTGTTTCTCCTTACTGAACGAGTGCGTAGCACTGCGACTTACACCTGTTACGATACCCTCCACGTTCCCCCTCCTTGGTTCAACATGTCCACAGAACTGCCTGCCCCAGTCGTCCTGACCACCAACAGTATACACCAACACGCGCCATCATCCCACAGCCGAGAAAGCGAGCAAGCCAGTGAGCGAGTGAGCGAGAAAGCGAAAAGACGAGCAGTTGATACCCCCATACGGCGACATCACTCCCATCGCCTGTGACACTATCCATCTTCACAATCAGCAGCTCTGCTTGTCTCAGTGTCCACCAGATCGGGCGAAGCTCTCTCCTTCCCGCTTTTTCGCTTGCTCGCTTTTTCGCTTGCTCGCTTGCTCGCTTTCTCGCCCATTCTCTGATATCCTACCAGCCAGCAAGGAGGACCGATGGACATCTTCGATTGGATCACAGAAGAAGTGGCACCGGAGCAGCGCAACTCCGAGGATTTGCTCTACGAGCACATGGACTCGCAATCCGATCGCTGTCTCCCAATCATCTACGTGCCGTTTGATCCAGCCAATGGCGGACACTGGCGCGATCGCGGCGCCGCGCTGGACTTCGTTCTGGCGACGCATGCAGAGGGAAAGCGCGTTCTCGACTTGGGGCCCGGCGATGGATGGCCGTCGCTGATTATGGCGCCGTTCGTCGGCGAGGTCATCGGCGTCGAGGGCGCACACCGTCGTGTGGACGTCTGCCGCGAGAACGCGGCCCGGCTAGGCATATCCAACGCTACCTTTGACTACGTGAAGCCCGGTGATTGCCTCCCCTACTCAGATCAGAGCTTTGACGCCGTGGTAGCAGCGTCCTCCATTGAGCAGACACCCGAGCCACAGGCAACGCTGGCGGAGCTCTATCGAGTGCTCAAGCCCGGCGGCCGGCTCCGTGTGTATTATGAATCCCTTGCACGCTATCGCGGAGGACAGGAACGGGAAACGTGGCTCTTGGCCATTGACGACGAGACCACACGCCTTATGCTCCTCGACCGCCACGTCGATGAGGAATTCGCCGTACAGGTCACACTAACCTATGCCCTGCCAGAAGCCGAGCTGGCAGAAGCTCTCGGAGGCGACGCTCAGGGCGTATCGTTGGAGGCCATCACCGTCGATCGCTTGACGCTGCTGGAG
>JAGHDT010000249.1 GCA_021159805.1 Anaerolineae bacterium | reverse complement strand
TTGCTGCCCGGCGTCACGGTCATGCTGACCGACGGATGGACCTGCTTACCCCTGAGAATTGCGGCGATGATCATCAGGTCCTCAAACGATGAATTCACGCACGATCCAACGCAGACCTGGGCCACGGGGAGACCCGCGATCTCGGCAACGGGCACGACCTCGTCAGGCATTGAGGGCTGTGCGATCAGCGGCTGCAGAGTGCCGAGGTCAAGCTCGATCACTTCGGCATAGCCGGCATCGGCATCAGCCGACAGCGGGATCCAGGCGTCTTCACGGCCCTGTGCGGCCATATAGCTGCGCGTTCGCTCGTCGCTCGGGAAGATCGATGTGGTGGCGCCCAGCTCGGCGCCCATATTGCAGATCGTCGCGCGCTGATCCACTGTGAGCATCACGACGCCGGGGCCGAAGTACTCCATGATCCTGCCCACGCCCCCCTTGACCGATAGACGGCGCAGCATCTCAAGAATGACGTCCTTGGCGGTGACCCACGGGCCCAGCTCGCCGGTAAGTCTGACGCCCACGATCGAGGGCATCACGGTGTAGAAGGTGCCGCCACCCATCGCCACAGCGACATCCAATCCGCCGGAGCCGATGGCCAGTGCGCCCAGCCCGCCCGAGTTGGGCGTGTGGCTATCCGACCCCAACAAAGTCTTGCCGGGCTCGCTGAAACGCTCCATCTGTACCTGGTGGCAGATGCCGTTGCCCGGGCGTGAGAAATAGGCCCCGAAGCGTGCTGCCGTGCTCTGCAGATACCGGTGATCATCCGCATTGCGGAAGTCGGCCTGGAGCATATTGTGGTCGACGTAGCTCACGGAGCGCTCCGTGCGTACGCGGTCGAGGCCCATCGCCTCGAACTGCAGCCACGCCATCGTGCCGGTGGCATCCTGAGTAAGCGTGTGATCGATGCGGAGGCCGATTTCCTGGCCCGGTACCATCTCACCCTCGACGAGGTGTGCTGTGATGATCTTTTCTGCGAGTGTCTGGCTCATAGGTTTCTCCATGTGTGTGGACGTGAGAATCAGCGAATCAGCGAGTCAGCGAATCAGCGAATGCAAGAATCAGCGAATGGGAGAATGGGAGAAAAAGCGAGTGAGCGAGAAAGCGATCAAGCGAAAAGGCGAGAACTCCCCCGATATGGTGGACGTTGAACAGAGCGAAGCTCGGTCATCAGCCCATTCTGCCCTGCCGACTCATTCGCCTATTCGCTGATTCGCTGATTCTCCCATTCTCGCTTCACCGTCCTACCGCTCCTCGATGGGATGGTAGACGCGGTTCTTGGGACCGACGTACTGGGCTGACGGGCGGATCAGGCGGTTGTTGGCATACTGTTCCATCACCTGCGCCGTCCAGCCGGCAACGCGGCTGATGGCAAAGACAGGGACGAAGAGCTCCAGCGGGATGCCCAGCATATGGAGCACCGGCGCGGCATAGAAATCGACGTTGGGATTGAGGCCCTTCCGGCTTGCCAAAGCCTCGGCAACCGCAGTGGCGAGCTCGTAGAAGTGGAAGTCTCCCAGTTCGGCGCACTGTTGGTAGAGTCGTCTGCGCAGATAGGCCGACCGGGGATCAGGCACGGTCTTGTAGACCCGGTGGCCGAAGCCCATAATCCGCTGCTTGCGCGCCAATGCGTCGTTGATGTAGGGTTTCACTTTGTCGACATCCTCGATCTCCAGCATCATCTGCATCGCGCGTACATTGGCGCCGCCGTGCAGGGGGCCCTTGAGCGTGCTGAGGGCGGTTGTGATCGCTGAGTACATGTCGGACAAGGTCGCTGCCGTGACGCGCGCGGCGAAGGTGGAGGCGTTGAAGCCGTGATCGACCATCAGCAGCATCACCATAGCCATCGAGTTGGCCTGCATTTTGGTGGGCGCGGTCCCTTTGAGCATATAGAGGAAGTTGGCCGCGTGTGAGAGATCCGGGTCAGGGCGAATGCGATCCAGGCCTTGTTGATGGCGATAGACGTGGGCGACGATGGTGGGGAACTTGGCCACGAGGCGGCGGGCCTTGATAAGATTAGTGGCCTGGCTGCGGTCGCCGTCGTCGGGATCCGAACACGAGAGCGCCGAGACCGCGGTGCGCAGGGCATCCATGGGCTCGATGCTTTTCGGGAGGACCGTCAGGATGTCCCAGACCCTCTTGTCGATGTCCCTGTCGGCGACGAGGTCCCGGGTGAATTCGTCAAGTTCGTCGCGCTTGGGTAATTGCCCGTGCCACAGGAGGTAGACGGTCTCCTCAAATGTGGAATGGGCCGCCAAGTCTCCGATATCGTAGCCGCGGTAGCTCAGCGCTCCTATCTCCCCATTGATGGAGGTAATCTCGGTACGGGCAATGGTGACGCCGGCCAGGCCTTCGTGTATGGACATTGTCTGATGCTGCGTGTCCTCCGCGACATCGCCGACATCTGACGGTGGAACTCTCGCAGTGGTCGCTTCCACCGATTCTACAAAGACCTCGTGTGACATAATTCCCTCCCTATGACTGACTCCCTGGCTGTCTCCGATGGCGCCGTACACAGACCCCTCTGCATTACCCTGCGTCACACACTTCTCCCGGCCTGATAAAGAGAAAGCCAGCCTACTTGCGGTAGGCTGGCTGATTTTACTCAGGTCTTTGATTAACCGAACAGCATCAACTGCCCCCGCCGGAATTGTGG
>JAGHDT010000572.1 GCA_021159805.1 Anaerolineae bacterium | reverse complement strand
GGCTGGTTCAGGGAGACAGAGGCATGAGCAAGAAAATGGTGATGGCTGTGATCTCGCGCGAGCAGGCGGACCGTGTCCTGGACGGACTGATCTCTGCGGGCTACGGTGCGACCTTTACCGAGAGCCGTGGCGGGATGTTGCGGCAAGCTCAGCAGATGATCTTCATCGCCACTGACGATGACCGCGTTGAGAGCGTTGTCACGATCATCAAGCACGCGTGTCACAGCCGTGTTGAGGTGAGCGAGCAGCAGGTCCCAGCCGGAGCTCTACGTCCGTCGAATGCAGCGACCACAACGACGACGGAAGTTGGCTATGCCGTTGTCTTTGTCTGGGACCTGGAACGGTTCGAGACGTATTGAGTTGTCCGCATGACCTATGAGCTGAAGAAGGCCGAGCGGCGTCTGACCAACATCCAGAAGGTCAAGCCGATCTTGGCCGCACTGCGCACGATCTCGCTGGGCAGCTGGCAGACAGCCCGCAACCGCCGTTCCGGGCTGGGTGCCTACACCGAGCGCCTGCTGGGCCTGCTGCCACTGCTCTTGCCACATATGCTGGGGAGCGGGAGCAGTCGGAGAGCGGTTCGCCTGCGCCGGCGGTCGAAGAAAGAAGCGACGCCTCAGTTGTCCGGGCACGTAGTCACGCTGGTCATCGGCTCAGAGCGGGGGCTGTGCGGGCAGTACAACAAGGTCATTCTGGCGGAAGTGACGCGCTACTTTGAGAGGCGGAAGGGCGAGAGTCCGGAGACGGTGGCGCCAGGGCCACGCGTGATGGGTGACGTAGAAATCGTGGCGTTGGGATCACGTTTGATCCGTGAGCTGACGCAAGCCGGCACCACGTTGACGTGGGGACGAGCGCTGTCGATGACGTCGCTGCCGACGTATGAGCTGGCACACGAGCTGGCCGTAGGTTGGCTTGCTCGCTATGAGGCGTACGAGCTCGACGGTGTCGATGTCGTGTATAACGCCGATGCGGGAGCCGGCACCTACAGCTCGACGACGGTGCGGCTGATCCCGCCGGAGTTGCCGGCGGTGCCGGTCGGCACGCCGGAAGATGTCGGTGCACCGGAAGATGGCGGCACGCCGGGTGACGTGATTGTAGAGACGGACCCGATGCGGCTCTACGTGCGCGTGGTTGAGCAGTGGACCGCCATCGCGCTGTACCGGCTGCTGTTGGGGGCCGCAGTGACCGAGCATTCCGCGCGGTACCAGCTGATGGAGTCGGCGACCCAAAACGCCGATGATCTCGTCGATGAGCTGATGCTCACCGTCAAGTCCGCGCGCCGCCAGGCGATCACGCGGGAGATGCAGGAGCTGGCGGTCAGCGCGGGATTGCTGGGGGAGTAGGGAGCAGTCTGAATCACTGATCCACAGATTACGCAGATTTCGCGGATTTTTCTGACTCTGTCGTAGCGGCGAAATGTCGTGTTCGCCGTTTTTGCGTGCAGGCACTCGCGCTGTAGCGGATACTCGTGCGGGATGTGCCATTGGTGGGTCTTTGGATCGCCGTGTACAGGCTTGACTTGCGCATCTCCCCATTCTATACTGACGGGTATGGAGACGCGCAGGACTCAAGCTCAATTCGACGCTCGGAGGCCCGACAAACCACTCACGCGCGAGGCTGTCACCGGCATTCTGCAACGCGCCCTGGCCGAGCGCCCCGAGGTTGTCGCCGGGTACCTCTTTGGCTCCGTGGCACGGAATCGCGCCACCGCCGGCAGCGACGTGGACGTGGCGCTCCTGCTGGATGCCGGCTACGACCGTGCTGCCCATCCCCTCTATCGTCTCGAGCGAATGACGGACCTTGAGGCACGCCTTGGTTGCCCGGTCGATGTGGTGATCCTCAACGAGGCGCCGCTCGTGCTGCGCAACCAGGTTCTCACCTACGGGCGCAGAATCCACGAAACAGACCACCGCCGGCGCGTCGAGTACGAGGTCCGCAGTCGGCAGGCGTACTGGGATCTCCGGCCGATCCTCGACCGCATCTACGCGGCACAGCGCCGGCACATCAAGGAGGGCACGTATGGTCATCAGTTCAGAGGTCATCGAGACCCGCTTGGCGATGCTGAGTGGGCACGTGAACGACTTGACGGCGCTCAAGAGTACGACGTATGAGCAATATGCAGATAATAGGATCCTTCGGGGATACGTCGAGCGCACGCTCCAGGTCTGCGCGCAGATCTGCCTGGATGTCGGTGGGCATCTGATCGCCGAGTTGGAGTTCCGCCCACCTGCAGACAGTCGCGATGTACTCCTGATCCTGAATGAAGAAGGCATCATTTCGGACGACCTTCTCCCTGACTTGACCAACATGGTCGGCTTCCGTAATCTGCTTGTGCACGATTATGCCAGGGTTGATGACCGGTTGGTGTACGCTGTGTTGCAGGGCCACGTAGTTGATTTCGGACGGTTCGCGACATCGGTGGTTGACTTCTTGGAGAAGGCGGGGATCGGTTGAGGTGAGGAGCGCCCGCAGGCGAGGGAGCGGAGCAACCGCGAATCACGCGAATCTGCGCGGATGGGGGCTGCCGGATCGCTGAGCCGCTGACGGGGTTGAACCCGCTGTGCGTCTGCGTAGCGGCGAACAGTCGTGTTCGCCGTTTCTGCGTGCTGGGACGGCCCTCGCCCCGCGCGGTCAGAAACGCCCACCCCTCTCCGGCTCTCCCCCGGTTGTCCAGGAGCATGCTGCGCCATTGGGGACTCGCCGTGGATGGGTGGGTTG
>JAGHDT010000098.1 GCA_021159805.1 Anaerolineae bacterium | reverse complement strand
TCAGCACACCACGCAAGCATGAAAATGTGATGCGAAGAAGGCCCTAAAGCCTGCAGCCAAGCCTTTAGGCCCGGGAGCAGAAGCTATTTTCGAAGTAGATTCTGGCATTATATGCCCCCAACCGCCGCCGAAGTGGTATACTGCCCTCTGGTGATTTGGCATGGTTGCAGTCAGTGCACGAAGAGGTACGTTGGAGGTCATAGTTGAGTAGCCAGGCACAGGTTGCCCGGAGATGGTATCGTCTGGACAACGCCGCGAATGTCTATCCGGCGATCAGGAACCGGCACCGACCGGGGCTGTTCCGGGTGTCGGCGACGCTCAAAGAGTCGGTGCAGCCCGAACTGCTCCAGCAGGCGCTCAACGCGACACTCAGGCGCATTCCTAGCTTCTCTGTAAGGATGCGTTCAGGGCTCTTCTGGCACTACTTCTGCCATTCAGACGACACGATTCACATCCAGGAAGATGTGATCAACCCCTGTATGAGCCTGTCATCCAAAAAAGACAACGGGTTCCAGATCCGCGTGCGCTACCACGACCGTCGCATTGCGCTTGAGGTCTTCCACTCGGTCTCGGATGGCTCAGGGGCCATGGTCTTCCTGAAGACGTTGCTGGCACACTATTTGGCACTGCGCGGCGTCAGCGTTCCCCCCACGCACGGTGTGCTCAATTGCGAAGCGTCGCCCAGACTGGGTGAAGCAGCGGATGATTTCAGTGCTTTCGCCGGCGAAGGCACCGCCAGGAGCCGCCGGGAGCGACGCGCCTATCACGTATCCGGCACCAAACTACCGCATCACGACATAGACATCATCACCGG
This sequence comes from Anaerolineae bacterium, assembly GCA_021159805.1. Lineage (GTDB taxonomy): Bacteria > Chloroflexota > Anaerolineae > B4-G1 > SLSP01 > PWVB01. The sequence continues at coordinate 3,391 of JAGHDT010000098.1, read as the reverse complement.
CACGCTGCCGGTGGAGGCCGTGAAAGCTGAGAGTAAGCGACACGGCGTATCCATTACCGAATACCTGACGGGAACCTATCTCTACGTCCTGAACGGCATCCAGAAGGCAGAACACGGGCCCCATCCGCTTCCTGTCAAAGTCCAGGTGCCGGTAGACCTGCGCCGCTTCCACACCACCGAGACGCTGCGGAACTTCTCGTCCTATGTCTGCCCCGGCATAGACCCGACCCACGGCGATTACACCTTTGGAGAGATACTGTCGTCCGTGCATCACTTCCTACGGTACGAAGTCACCGACAAACACCTGCGATCGCGGGTGGCTGCCAATATCCAGACGGAGCAGCACCTTCTGGTGCGGATGATGCCACTCTTCATCAAGGATCGCGTGATCAGTCTGGGTTACAGGCTCTCAGGACCTGCGATCTACACCAGCGTACTGACAAACCTGGGTGTCATCAACATCCCACCTGAGATGGCACAGCACATAGAGACATTCAACTTCACACTAGGACCCTCTCAGGAGACGAATGTCAACTGCGCGGTACTGGGCTACGACGGCAAGCTACGCATCGATTTCGCGCGCGTGATCGAGGAACCGACCGTCGAACGGGCCTTCTTCACCTTCCTGGTTCGGCAGGGGATACCGGTGAAGGTCGAGAGTAACAAGGAGTAGGCGACGTGCCCTATTGTGTGAACTGCGGCGTGGAGCTGAACAGCAGTGCGAAGCGGTGTCCCCTATGCGGCATCGAAGTCGTGCTCCCGGCTGCCCTCCTCGAGCCCGCCACCGGCAACCGCTTGCCGCAGCAGCGGGACGTAGTGGTGAGCGCCTTTGACAAGAAGCTCTGGATCCAGGTGGTCTCCGTGCTGATGGCCATTCCCGCCCTGATGTGCGTGGTGATCAACGCCGTCTTCGGCGAGGGGATAACCTGGTCAAGATATGTGGTCGCCAGCTTGGGAACTGCCTGGGTGTGGTGCGTCAGCCCTTTCCTCTATCGGCGCAACATCGTGCCGCTCTGGATTGCCATCGATGCGACGGCATTCCTGGGACTCCTATACGTGATCGACTATCTCTGGCCAGCTGCCGGCTGGTTCCTGCCGCTGGCATTGCCGATCACCCTGTGCCTGGATGGCCTGCTGCTGGTGGTCGTAGTGCTGACGCGCAGGGGAATCCTCCAAGAATTGCACGTCGTGGCGGCAGCGCTTATGGCCTTCGGTCTGTTCTGCATGGTAGTAGAAGGTGCCGTCGACCTGTACGTTACCGACACTCTGACGCTGCAGTGGTCCCTACTGGTGTTAGTCTCCTGCTCCTCTCTGGCACTGATTGCCACATTGCTGCAGCGGCACAGGGACATCGTCGAGGGTATGAAGTTCTGGCTCCGGATGTAGTGGCCTCTTCCCATTTTCGCGTCGCGTGCTATGCGGCGCGAAGAAGGGACCGAAGCCTGATCCGAGACTAGACACTGGGTTTGGATTCCGCAGAGGGCTGTTATCGAGGTCGTAGCATCACTTGCGCCGTGCTCCCAGCCTCTGCTGCTGTGGGGAGATGTACAGTCACCGTGGTAGACGCTTCCACAGGATCGTACACACAGCCATCCCCTTCATAATGGCCCGACAGACAGACCGACAGCACGTCCACCATCTGCGTGGGATCGGCGACCGCGAGGAGAGTGCCTCCCTCTGCCCGTCGCAGCAGCACCAGGCAGGGCGCATCCGGCTCGATGGCCAGCGAGCTGTCCAGGTCATCGTCAACCACAAGGCGCTCTGCCTCGTAGAAGACCGCCTGCACGAGCGTCCCAGCCGAAGCCTGTACGGCCTGTACCCGACCGCTGTTGGATAGGACCGAGACCGGCCCCACATCGAGATACGTCGAGAAGTCCGTCTCCACCATGCCTGGCACAACGCGGTATGCGTATGTTCCGCCCTGGGGTCGCGGGCCGTGCTCAATCCACAGGCTGAAAACGTCCTGGGTGACGACGTCGGTGTTCGGACTGCGTTCCTCGATGCTCGTCCAGGTCCCACTCTGGGGCGCAGCCTGCACCACTGTGCGCTGCGGGGCGAGCAGGTAGTAGCCCACCCCATCGTGAAAGACACCGCGCAGATCGTCGCTGCACAGCCGCGGCTCGATCAACGGCGCCACCTCCTCGCCACGCAGGAGCTGAGTCTCTGACTTCAGCAGGCATTGGTTGATCGACGTGGTGACGGGGTCATCAGTCGTACCTGTAATGCCCGCGCCCAGCGCCACCCAGCCATCCGGCAGAAAGAACCACGCCTTGCGCGCCCGCACGCCATCCTTGTCATAGTCCATCGCCGCAACGCCGACCTGACCGTCAGACAGACCGCCCACGAAGGCCGTCGTGCCCAGCGACGACACATCTGGCCCATAGGGCAACGATTCGACGCTCTCCCGGCACGTCGCGCCGGGCAGCTTGCGCCAGTCCCACACCGGCTGAATACCGTGGTACTCATCGCCCCGCTGCATCAGGAAGCAGACACCATCTGCAAGGTGATAGCCTTTCAGGTTCTCACGGTTTACCCGCACTTCGGTGGCGAAGGTGCGCGTGGAGTGCATGCGCACGGACGCATAGAAGCGACCGGGGCGGTGCACCATCACATCCGAGCGCCAGAAGTGGCGATTGCCGCGCGGCCCGCTTGCGCCGGCTGCCTGGGCGCCGGTCACCCGAGCCGCGAAGTCCGCATACTCCTGCGCGTGCGCGGCGTCGACCGTGGCCATGCGGCGGCAGATCGCGGCGAAGCCGCGGCCGCGCCAGGTCGCTCTCGGGTTATCGATCTGGCGGCCCAGCGCGTGGTAGCCGAACTGGCTCCCCCAGATGAACCACTGCTGCCCCTCGCGGATCAATCCCGAAAGAGCGCGGAGCTTGTCATCGCTCAACGCAAAACGCGTACCGGCGAGGACGGCGGCATACCGGCTGTTGTCCGCCGAGTAGACCTCGCCATAGTTGCTCATATAGAGCTGTGGCCCGTGCTGGTGAAAGCTGAAGTCCGGCTGAATGCCCTCCTCGGTGGTGACGCAGATCTCGCGAGTGAGCGCCGCAGCGGCTTGAGCGAGCAGATCATCGTCGCGGGTCGCGCAGGCCAGCACCAACAGATTGCCCGCTTCCCAGGTCAGGTTGGCACCGGTGAGCTCGAAGCCGCTACGGCGCACGATAGTGACAGCCTTGTCCCAGACCGACTGGGGAACCGTATCGCCCATCAGCAACAGGATCCGGCCGATGTACATAGGCGTGTGGATCTCATTGAACCACCAATTGTCGCTCTGCGGGTCCCGATTGGCCCAGAAAGTCAGGGCAGTAAGGATGGCCCTCTCCAGCGCGTCCCCCTGTTCCGCGGAGAAGAGCAACTGCCGGTAGGCCGCAGCCAGATGTGCGACGCG
>JAGHDT010000550.1 GCA_021159805.1 Anaerolineae bacterium | reverse complement strand
GCATCCGAGGGCCACCCCTAGGGCACGGGCGTTTCTGGTTGTCGCTAATGTCCCGTTCTAATTGTCGCTTGACACTTTGAGCCCTTCTTCGCGCTGCATTTACATCCTGCGTGGTGTGCACACACAGGTGCGATGGCACGTGACGTCTGCTTTGGTGACCTCATCAGAGCTCCATCTCTGTCCAGTGGTGGAACCAGGACATATGCCAATCAACACTTGTGGTTGTTCGCCCAGAGTTCGCCTTCCCGCGTGGCTGTGCACTGGAGCACAGATCCCATCAGGTTCATGTGACGAATCTGCGCCGTCAACTTCCGTATACTGGAGTAATCGTCCACGAAGGCTGTGAGCTGACGCCGGCGTCTGTCCTCGGTTGGGCGCCCTCATCTGTTGGGCCACGAGAAGGCCAAGACAGGTGAGAGAGCCCTAGCCACGTGAGGCTTGAGTCGCCGACATATGAGCTCGTTGTCTGACGAAGAAGCCGAGAACCAAGCTCAGACTGATCAAAAAGAGGACCCCACAGAGTAGATATATCGTGCGCAGACCGATCAATGGCAGCAGGGCATAGGCCATCGACGGCCCGATGGCGCTGCCAAAATCGCCTGCCGTGTACAGCAAACCGATGGCACGTCCCCGCTGTGATGGGCCGGTTGAGTCACCGGTTAAGGCTGTGGCGAGAGATTGCAGGCTGCCACTGGATATCGCGACTGTGCCTACACCGGCCAGGAGTGAGACCGGCCCGCCCCACGCCAGCAGACCCATCCCGGTTGCTCCGATTACCAGACTCCACGTGACAACTGTCCACCGGCTGCTCTTCCGGTCCGATAGTGTACCGGCCAGCGGGGCAGCCACCATGCCCAGCAGCGTCCGCCCGGCCATCACTATGCCCGTCACAGTGGCCACGCCGAGAGCTACGCCGGTTGATTGCAGCCAGTCCTGGATCATAAGCCCTATCGTGCCGGATATCACGCCTGAGACGACAAAGCGGTTAACGCCCTGTAAGGTGACGGCGAGCTTGAGCTCACCGTTGGATTTCAGTTCCAGGCGACTTGCCTTGGCAGACACAAGCTCAGGACCTGATGTGTGTGGGTTGTTCACGCGGTTTGCAGCCGCCAACTCACGCACCCCGGACGTCTCCGGCAGCAGAAACAATGCTACCAGGCCCCCCACAGCCGTTAGTGCCGAGCCGATCCACATGGCCGGAGCATAACCCAGCAAGTCAGTGAGAACCCCACCACCCAGGGCGCCAATGGCTCCTCCACCAAAGAACCATATCTGATACAGACCTGTCCATCGACCCCGCTCCTGCGTTGCTGCGACATCCATGATCATTGTCGCCCCGCCGACCCAGATACCCGACCACGCTATGCCCCAAAGCAACCGTCCGGCGAGTAGGGGCCAGAACCCCTGCGTGGCAGCGTAGACGGCTGTAGAGAGAGCTCCGAGGAAGAGAGCCGACAAGAAAAGCCACCGCCGGGGAAAGCGATCGTAAGCGATCCCAGCCGGGCCGTTGGTGAAGAGCCGCACAGCTCGGTTGATACCTAACAGGATGCCTACGCCTGCCAAGGTGATGCCCGCATCAGCCGTGTGGGTGGGCAGCACGGTGTACAACGTTGCATCTCCCATCAGCGACAGGGCCGTGCCCAGGCCCAGTGGGAAGAGCATTCTGCCTACACTGATACGACGGTCTGTATGGCTATGACTTGATATCACTTTCCCCATCCCTAGTCGACTATCCCTAGAACTTGCTCAGGAACTGCTGAGTTTTCTTCAAGTCTGCACCCTGAACGTCGCTTTCTGAGGCGAGAGAGAGAAGATCCTGATTCTGTTCATAGTGATACCGTTCACCCCACGCCATCACCAGAACAGGTGTCCGCTCTCCAACGATATGCCCATAGGTCTTGGAGAAGGCTTCCCGGTGGTCCACAGGATGGGACATCTCGTTTTCGTGGCCCGGGATCACAAGTCGGGGAGACACTCCCTGGATCAGCCGGTCCAGGCGTGTGGACCAGCAGTTGGGAAGCAGGACATCGACCCTGAACTGCTCATGCAGTCGGTCGATCCAGACATAGAAATCCTCCATGTATGACTGGTCTCCCGTATGTAGTATGTGGAGACCCTTAGGCAACTCAACCAGGTACACATTGTTGAGAAGGTCCGCGCCCTGGTGCCCTGGAAAGACTCGGTAGGCGACAGAGGCGTCACCTAACGCCAACTTGTTCTCCAGCTTCCAGTGTCGTTCAGGTTTGGTCAACTGGGGATAGATGGCGTCCTCTTCCCACAATCTCGGAGGAACGATCACCGGTCGTCCTGATTCTACCACCCGTCGAACGGCGTACTCATCGGCGTGGTCGCCGTGCTCGTGACTGATGAATAACGCCTGCGTGGCGTCCAGGATTCTATCAAACAGCCCCGACTCAATGCGAAAGGACTCAAAAGGACCTCGATGTAGATCAAACCCAAGTGTGAGCTCCGGCGTCTTGACGACGAATCCGTGGTTGTACAGCTTCCAGATGGTCAAACCGCTGGTCACCACCTCGTGCTCGATCTCCAACACCGCGCTCTCAATCCTGCTGTTGAGAAATCTGTTCAAGCATGGCTCAACCGGCGCGGACAGCACGTGAAGGGGTTCATCCAGTACAAACAAAGCGCGCCGACGAATCGCTGGCTCCGGCCATTCCGGTAGGTTCTGGCTTAGCACACCGTCGACCCATTCCAATGTGCTCTTCATCCAGCAAACCATGCGCTGGTGTATCACCTGCATCTCAGGTTCGTCATAGAGGCGTTCTAGAGCGAGAAAAGGGTTATTCTTCATTTGAGTTTTCCTTCCTGACACTTCTGGTGGCAACGGGCAGGAACCGCCCGTGCTCTCGGGCCACGCAGTGCTGGCGTAGGT
>JAGHDT010000012.1 GCA_021159805.1 Anaerolineae bacterium | reverse complement strand
GGGTAGTGGCGCAATGGGCCCATTCTGAACACGGCGCTGGGGGGCGTCGATGTAGCACTGTGGGACATCAAGGGCAAAGAGGCCGGGATGCCGGTCTACGCGCTGCTTGGGGGGCCGTGCCGGGCAGCTGTGCCGGCCTACGCGCACGCCGGTGGCCGCGACGTGGCCGAGCTGGAGGACGACGTGCGCCGCTATATGGCTGAGGGCTACGAGGTGATCCGGTGCCAGCTTGGTGCCTACGGTGGCGGCGGATTCCGCGATCCGGCCGATGTCAGCCGTCCCAAGAACGCCTGGCCGGCCACCCGCATCTTTGATGACGAGGCTTATCTGGAGAATATCCCGGCGATGTTTGAGGCCCTTCGCGACCGGCTGGGCTTCGGTGTGAAGTTCACCCACGATGTCCACGAGCATCTGCGACCTCAGGTTGCGGTTCAGTTGGCCAAGCGGCTGGAGCCGTACCGGCTCTTCTTTGTCGAGGACATTCTACCTCCGGAGCAGGTCCAGTGGTACAAGATGATCCGTGACCAGTGCACGACCCCGCAAGCCGTTGGGGAGCTGTTCGTGAACCCGCTGGAGTACGCACCGCTGATCGCTGAGCGGCTGATAGATTTCGTCCGTGTGCGGGTGTCGAAGGCGGGTGGCATCACGCCATGCAGGAAAATAGCGGCGTTGGCGGAGTGGTTCGGCGTGAATACGGCCTGGCAAGAGGGAGGAGACAACGATCCGGTCAATCAGATGGCTGCGTGCCATCTGGACATGTCGAGTTGGGCCTTCGGCATCCAGGAGGAGAATGACTTCCGCCCCGAGGAGAACGCGGTGTTCCCGGGGCACGCAGTGCTGGAGGGCGGTTACCTGTACCCGAATGAGGGGCCGGGCTTGGGTATCGACATTGATGAAGGGGCCGCTGTTGCGCTTCTAGATCCTGAGAAGATGAAGCGTAACTTCATGTTCGGCGAGCCCGACCGCAAGGCGGATGGGACCTCGGTGAGACCCTAGTCGGCACGCTTGACCGAGCAGGCAGCAACACAGGCCGGACCGCAGAAGAGGTCCGGCCTGTTGTCATAGGTGAAGCGTATCCGTCTATGTGTTGGTGTTCGCCACAGGTCGACGCGCGAAGACAGTGGCCGCGATGCCGAGAGCAAGTTCGCCGAGCACGATCAGCCAGCGCTGCCACATGCCGACGTTGAAGCCCTGCAGGATCAAGAGGAGGAGATCAGCGCCGAAGATCAGCAGCAACTCGATGCCGACAACCTTGGCGATCCGTTGCCCCAGCCCCGGACGTCCCGCTCCCCTCCTAAAATAGGCCTCTGTGATGACCGCAACGATGGTCCAGAGCATACCCACGGCAATGAAATAGACTTTGTCCAGGAACCTCACTTGCCAGGCCCTCTGAATGGAGTCCCTGACATAGACGGCCGACAGCACGCCGAGAAAGCTGTTGCGACTGATCAACATGAGCCAAACGCCCAGGGCCGCGACGACGGCCCATCCCAGATATGCGGGTATGTAGTCCACCCAGCGACGCTCTTCCATTCTTCCCCCTGCGAGTAAAAGTGTGTTGAAACCCCAGATTAGCACAGGTCTCGGAGACAGCAACCGTTTCCCGAGCCAGGAGCTGTGGCCGGTCAGCGCGACATTTGTCGCCAGTCCCGCAGCACATCCGACTCGGGCGCGCGCGTGCCTTCCCCTGTAGTGCCTAGGGTTCGCGGCGTTTCCTCCGCGCCGAACCGGTGCCACGTCCAAGGTTGGAGCCGAAAGAAGACGATCCACCGGATCGTCTCTACAAGACGGTTGCCCAATCCGGCAGCTCCGGATCGCACGCAGCGGATTGCCCAGATTTCGGTCTGGTTCTTGCCCCCAAACTAGGGCGCAAGCGGCAACTGCCAGCGTGTCCAGAGCAAGGAGCAAAGTTCTCCAGGGGCGCGTTTCTGGTAGTAGACGGTGAAGAGGGCGCCGTCAGATAGCTCCACGCTGGAGGGATAGCCAAGGTCGGTGTCCGGACCATCGTCACGGAGTACGAGATTTGTATCCCAGCTTGTACCGCCATCGTAGCTGACTATGGCGCGCTCCCCAAACGGCGTGAGCCGGTAGCCATATGTGGCGACGACCGCGCCGCTCGAATGTCGCAGCAGGTGAGGTGGTGAGCCGTGGAATCCCAACGGCTCCGGTGTTGACCATGTGCGTCCGCCATCGTCCGAGGTCGTTTGCATCATCGAGAAGTGCGGGATGCCAGCCGCGGCCAACGATGGGGCCCCGGCGCGATCCTGGATGCGGATCAGACCCAGCAGTCGCCCGTCGGCAAGCGCTACTACGTGTGGCTCGTGGTAGTGTTCATCCACGGTATTGGGATGTACGGGTGCCCTGCCAAGCAGTGCCCACGTCCGTCCGAGATCCTCGCTGCGGTAGGCCGCGATGCCATTGCTGCGGGTAGCGTCGCGGCTGCCCGCGAAGGATTTCCCGAAGTAGAGCAGAGCTTCGTCTTCGGGGAGGGTGATCGGGCCGTGTGGCGCGGTCACCGGGGCTCGCCGTGGCTCCGACCAGCTGTCACCACCGTCCGTGCTGAGCCGTGTCCACGAGCCAAGCCAGCGCGAGACTGCGTCGTCGGTAACTTTGCGGAAGCCGTTGGCGTAATGGCGTGCGACCTCGGGGTCTGATGACTCGCACCGGGCGACCACCTCAGGGTACTGTCGTGTGTCGGATGTGAACCAGCTGACGAGCAGCCGCCCATTGCCCAGGTCCACGATGCCGGCATCGCGATCATCGATGGGCAGGTCGTTGATAACCGTGGGTGATGTCCATGTCTGGCCCTCATCGCGGCTGCGCATGAAGAGCGTGCGGCCGAAAGGATCTACGTGGTCGTGGCGCAGGCCCGAGGCTACGACGACCAGATCTCCGTTGTCCAACCGTGCCACAGTCGGCCAGGCAAAGTAGCCGAAGAAGTCGCCTGGCAGCGTGACGATGGTGCCGTGGCGGAGATGGGGAGTGGCAATTGGTGAGGTCATCTTACAGTCTCCTTGTTTGGGGTGCTTCGCGATTCACGATTCACAAGTCATAAGTCACAAGTCATAAGTCATAAGTCAGATCGGCCAACCAGTGTCAGTGACCGGGGCAAACCGAACGCGAAGCTATGAATTGTGAATGGTGAATCGTGACTTTTACTCTCCTCGGAACCATTCCTTCATCCCGGTGCTGTCTGGCGCTATATTAGCACCGAAGGTGAGAAGATGGAAGCACGTATGTCGACCGGGTGTGTTCTGGTTAGGGGTCGGTGGGGGCGAGGCATTCCCCCGATCGATGTGGGACTCGGCGTGATCCCTACGCTCCGAGACACGTTGCTGGATTGATCTGCCTGATGGGAATGCCTCGCCCTCTTCGTGCAACCCCGCCCACGCGTGAGAGCTGCGCGACACAACGATCCGCGACGCAGAGGGCGATGCATTCCGGCAACGGTCACGGTCACCGTCGGTGATTCTGTGTCCGATCTAGAGTGGCTACCCAGTGGTCTGACGCGGAATGCATCGCCCCTACGGGGTGCTGGCGTCAATGGTCCATAACTAGATGCGACAGTCCCACGCCGCAGATAGTGGTAGCGCAGATCGCTGCCTCGCTCTTGCGGCCGAAACACAGCGCACCCTCTCGACCGCCGTCACTTGAGGCCGTTCGCACTTGCCAGGATCCGGGGTATTATTCGCTACCGTTTGGTTGTGGCACACACTGCGCAGGAGGCTGGGCCATGCAGATTGTACCTGACGTTTGCCTGGTGAACGGAGCGCCGTATGGCCAGCACCAGATTGGCTATGTCGTTCGTCTTGGGGACACCTATGTTATGATTGACTCGGGTGACCTGGATGATCCGACTGTTGATCTTGTGGTGGCGAACTGCGCCAGATGGGGGATCGACGTGGAGGAAGTGTCCCACGTTCTGGTGACGCACGCGCATTTCGACCACGCGAGTCACGCCGCACGCCTGCACCGCCGCGGCGTGCGGGTTGTCGCCAATCACGCGGGCGCTGAAGCGCTGGCGAAGGGCGATGACCGGTGTGTCGGATACGCTGTTCACGGGATCTTTGAGCGGTGCACGGTTGACCGGATTGTGAGTGACGGCGAGATGTTGACCATCGGGGGTGTGGAAATCCGCTGTCTGGAGGCTCCTGGGCATGCGGATAGCTGTGTTATCTAAGAGATATATCTACGTGGCCAGCGACT
>JAGHDT010000284.1 GCA_021159805.1 Anaerolineae bacterium | reverse complement strand
TGCTTGACCAGCGCCAAGGTCTCCTCAAGGGTTTTCCGGGCCTTGAGGGCTCGGGCTGCCACAAGCACTTGAACGCCCAGACCCATCGATACGGAGCGGGAATCCAGCAATTCAATATGCAAGTCAGGGCGCGTGCTGGCCAACTCCGCCCTGGCCTGCAGCGCAGAGGCAAGCGTACCGCTCATCTCTGAGGAGATAAAGATACCCAGAATCGTGTCCACCTGCTGGCGCTCGGCCACTTCCTCGAAGAAAGCAACAAAGGCCCCGGCTGAGGGTTGTGAGGTCTTGGGGAGCTCCTTGCGCTCCTTCAGCCAGCGGTAAAACGTGTCCGCCTCCAACGTCACACCGTCGAGGAACGACTCGTCCCCCCAATGGATGTTCAGAGGAATGACATCTACATCGTACTGCTCAGCCAAGTCAGGTGCCAGATTGGACGTGCTATCAGTCACAACAGCGAAGTGGTTCACGATAAGAGCCTCCATAAGAACAGAAAGAATCGGTAAAAGTGGAATAGCGAGAAGAACCAGACCATGGATATGACAGAAATACGATGAACCTTGACACACCGATTCTACCCTAGTCAACAGAAGAGACAAATGATCATGCCCCCCGCCATCGCCGTACTCTGTGAACTGAATTGTGGTACAATATCAGTCATGACATTAGCTAGATCATTCCTTGAGAAAACCCCGACTTCACCGGTATTGGCCCTGAGCCTGGCGCTGCAATAGGGCGATGAGAGCCTCCAATCCTGTCGCATTCGCACAGCACCATAAGGAGTTCTGTAGTCATGATCAAGATACTCATAGCTGACGACGATGCCGTGATGCTCAGCCTATTGAGAACCTTGATGGAACTCGAAGGCAACGAGGTGGTGACGGTGAAGCGACCGGAGGATATCATCCCGACAACGCAGCGCGAAGATCCCGGTTTCATTTTGATGGACTACCACCTGGCCGGCGGGGATGCGATGGCACCGCTCTTGGGCCTCAAATCGGACGAGAACCTGAAGGCAGTTCCCATCCTCGTGACGTCTGGGATGGATCGAGAGAGTGCTTGTTTGAGTGCCGGAGCCGACGGCTTCATGCTGAAGCCTTTCCGCCCAAATCAGCTATTGGCGAAAATCCGCGAGATGGTAGGGACATAGTTATGTTGGACCACGCACACGCGTGGGTATTGGGAGCTGGAGAAATGTAGTATGGCAAGACGAAGAAGAAAACGGCCGAATCCGTCCAAGGAGCAGTGGTACAAACTTGACGCACATATCCATACGCCTGCTTCGACCGATTACCAGCAGGACAACGTGGGCTACGTGGACATTCTGCGCGAGGCAGAACGCAAGGGCGTCGACATTATGGCCTTCACCGACCACAACACGGTGGCAGGCTACAGGAAGATGCAGGATGAAATCGACAACCTGGAACTCCTCGAGAGATTGGGACGCCTGACGAGCGCAGAGCGCCAGGGACTGGCAGAATACCGGAGGCTCCTCGACCGCATCCTCCTCCTGAAAGGCGTTGAATTCACCGCCACATTTGGGTTTCACATCATTGGGATATTTCCTCCCGAGACAGAGATTCGCGACCTTGAGTTCCTCCTATTGAAACTGAATATCCCCGCGGACAAGCTGGATGACGGCGCGACAGATGTGGGCGCCACCAGCGATGTTCTGACCGCATATCAGCTCATCGACGAGGCCGGGGGCATTGTGATTGGCGCACACGCGAACTCCTCGCATGGCGTCGCCCTACAGGGCATACAGTTCGGCGGCCAAACGCGTATTGCATTCACCCAGGACGAGCACTTGCACGCTCTTGAGGTGACCGATCTTGAAAAGACAGGACGCAAGACTTCCACGCGATTCTTCGACGGCTCCAAGCCCGAGTACCCGCGCAGGATGCGCTGCATCCAGGGCTCCGACGCTCACCGCCTGAAACGCCAGCAGGACAAGTCCCGCAATCTGGGCGTCGGTGAACGTATGACTGAGGTGCTCTTGCCCGAGTGCTCTTTCAAGGCCCTACGCGCTGTCTTCACCGGCGACGACTTCGCGCGCACGCGGCCCTATAGCCCGCAAGCCACGCCGGTGGACTATATCCAGGCCGCACGAGAAGAGGGACCGAACATCGTCCAGGAGTTCCACGAACGCTACAGCCAGCGCGGCGGCTACCGCGACGCGATCATTGCCGACATCTGCGCATTCGCCAACACCAATGGCGGCACGCTCTACATCGGCATACCTTTGGACGCCAAGCACCCGGTGACCGGGGTCGGGGCAGCACCCACGCGAGTTGTGAACATCTTCAAGCAGGAAGTGCAGGAGCGCATCACACCGCAGCTCGAGATCACGGCAGACATTCAGGAGACCCAGAACGTAAAAGTCGTGCGCATCATCGTTCCCCGAGGCATCCACACACCCTACGCCATGGATGAGAACGAGATCTTCATCCGCGGCGAGGCAGAGACGACAATAGCCGTCCGCGATGAGATCGTTGCACTCACCAAGGCTGGCATGCGCGGAGGATCCCCTCCTGCGCCGCGACCGGCCAAGACTCCAGCCCCCAGGCCTGCAGCGAAGGAGCCTCATGGCCGGACTCCAGCGTCCGTGGATCCCCCGAAAACCGGGGTTGAGATCGCCGAGGTCACGACGCGCAACGACACCCGCTACTACACGATGCGCGACCTGCGGAACGGAAGCCTGGTCAACAATGTGAGCCGCCGGTCGGCCCGGCATCTGTGGCGCTACGCCATTGAGGAAGCCGAGACGAACCCGGTGGATATCTCCAAAGTTCGTTGGTTTGAGGACATCGGCATCTGGCGGCAGCGCGAGTACCGTAACCGCGTTCGCTGGGATCTCGTGCAGAAAGACAATGGGGATCTCCACGTCTACTATGGCGTCACGAAAGAAGGCATCCAGGGTAAGTGGGCCACCCTCGTCGGTGAAGAGTAACCTATGGATCACCAGCGCCTCCGCATTGCCGTCTTGACGGTCAGCGATCGGGCCGCCGCCGGTGTCTACCGAGACCGGGGCGGCCCGTCGGTCAAGACCTATGTGGAGACGCAGCTGGCAGCCGTTGTGGCAGAGACCGCGGTGGTGCCGGATGAGCGTGAGCAGATCGCGGCGCAGCTACAGCGCTGGGCTGATCGGGGGGACCTCGACATCATCCTGACAACCGGCGGCACCGGCGTCGCACCACGCGATGTCACCCCGGAAGCCACACTGGACGTCATCGAGAAAGACGTGCCCGGTTTGGCGGAAGCGATGCGAGCGGCCTCCCGCGAGGTCACCCCTTACGCGATGCTCTCCAGAGGTATCGCCGGGATCAGAGGCAGGACGCTGATCATCAACCTTCCCGGAAACCCAAAAGCAGTGAAGGAAAACCTGGATGCCGTCGTAATGGTACTGACGCACGCAGTGGACCTTCTGCAGGACGCGGCAGCCGGGCAGGATCACCACTTCCACAAAACCAAGCCCTAACGCCGGCTTGGCCAGCGAAAGCGGTGACATTCGCTCTCCAGCGGCCTGGACCGCTCGGGAGCAGTCTTGGGCCATAGTCGGCCACCTTGCCGATCATCCTCAGGCCCCAAACTGCCAAAATGTGTTTCAGGATGGGCAAGGGGCACTCCGATGATTTGAGGATGAGCCCGTTCAGGCTATCTGCCCCGATCCTGAAACCCGCCCATCGTGACCGCAACACGAACACGGCAGAAAGGACAACCAGAACGGCTATGCGCATACTATCCGTGACCGAGATGCGGGCGATTGAGTCAGCCGCAAATGCTGCTGGCCATTCCTATGAAGCTATGATGGCACTGGCCGGGTCCGGCCTGGCGCTGGCCATCCAGCAGCGCCTCGCGGTGAACGGCAAACGTGTATTGGTGCTGGTCGGCCCGGGCAACAACGGCGGAGACGGACTGGTCGCTGCACGGCATCTCCAGAAGAACGGGGCCAACGTGACGGCCTACCTGACGCGGGTGCGCGATAACGAGTCCGACAAAGTCTTCCGTATGGCGCGCGAACAGGACGTCGACTTCTATCTCGCCGAGGATGACACCGATCAGAAAGCCCTGCGAGCGCTGGTTTCACAGGCGGACGTGATCATCGACGCACTACTGGGCACCGGGGCCCATCCGCCGCTCGCGGGCACGGTCGCTGCCGTGATCACCACAGTTGGAGCGTGTCTCACGGATATGCCCCTCCCCCCACTGACGTACGTCCATCGCGGCAGACCGCCGCGGCGCCACCAGCCCTTGATGGTGGCTGCCGATGGTCCCTCAGGCCTCAACTTCGACACGGGGAAGGTCGACGATCGGGCCCTGAATGCGGACATGACGGTCACCTTCGCGATGCCCAAGTGGGGCCATGTAGCGCTCCCCGGGGCAGCCAAGGTGGGAGAATTGGTCGTCGCCGACATCGGCTTACCCGAATCCGTCACGATACCGGAGGGCGTCGAGTTGGTCACGCCGGACTGGGTCTATGGGTTACTGCCGCCACGCCCCATAGATGCCAACAAAGGCACCTTTGGCAAAGCCCTGATCGTGGCAGGATCGACCAACTACACCGGGGCAGCTATCTTGGCCGCACGCGCTGCGGTGAGGGCAGGAACCGGCCTGGTCACCCTGGCAACACCCAGCTTGCTACACGCAGCCATTGTCCCGGCCGTGCCCGAAGCTACCTACATCCTGCTGCCGCACACGCTGGGCATCGTCAACGCCCGCGCCGTTTCGCTCGTCCGGGAGTGCGCGAGCCGGTATTCGGCGATTTTGGTCGGCCCAGGATTGGGCAATACGGCGGAATCGCAGGACTTCCTGGCCGATTTGCTCAAGGGCAACGGCCGTAAGCACAGCACCGGGTTCATCAGAGACGAAGCCGACACAGCCGCGCCCATCCCACTGCCACGTCTCGTCCTTGACGCCGACGGCCTCAACATCCTCGCGACAATGCCGGATTGGGCATCGCAGTTGCCTCGTGACACCGTGCTCACACCGCATCCCGGGGAAATGTCGCGGATGACCGGTCTGACCATCGCCGAGATCCAGGCCAACCGTCTGGAGATCGCACAGACGTGGGCCAAGACCTGGAAACAGGTGGTCGTGCTCAAGGGTGCATTTACGGTGGTCGCCGGGCCGGACCGGAGAGCGGCCATCTTACCCTTCGCCAACTCGGGTCTGGCTTCGGCCGGGACTGGCGACGTACTCGCAGGCACCATCGTCGCGCTCCGCGCTCAGGGCCTGGACGCCTTTGATGCGGCCATCGTCGGCGGCTACCTCCACGGCCTAGCCGGCGAGATCTCCGCGGCGCAACACGGCACCGCCGGAATGGCCGCCGGCGACGTTGCGGATGGCATCGCGAAAGCGTGGCACCGGCTCACATCGAGAGCCTGACGCCGCGCCCTCAGGAGAAACGAGACGGCCCCGTCGGGCGCGCACAACCAGGGGTTGGCGTGAGCCCGAAGAGGCCGAGTTA
The DNA here is from genome assembly GCA_021159805.1 of Anaerolineae bacterium. Classification (GTDB taxonomy): domain Bacteria; phylum Chloroflexota; class Anaerolineae; order B4-G1; family SLSP01; genus PWVB01. The sequence continues at coordinate 4,103 of JAGHDT010000284.1, read as the reverse complement.
GTGCCAGGGAAGTGTGCGAACGATTCAGTCGGCGACGGCATTCTCCTTGAGGCTCATAGCGAACTGGTACCCCAACTTGCGCCCCCTGATCAGATCTTCGTGCCTCGGGCCACCGCGGAACTCCCATGGCTCATCCAGATCCCAGCGAAGTCTCTCGGCCAGAGTCGTGATCTCACGGCGGGCGCCCCCACTCCAGCCGAAGCTGCCGAAGTAGGCGAGCTTCCGGTGCTGGATACGCTTGCGGGCGACCATATCCAGGACATGCGCCATCGGCGGGAAGAGCCCACCCTCATACGTCGGCGCGCCCACCAGTACGCCGCTGTGCTTGTAGACAGATGAGAGAATGTAACTCGCGTGGATGTGGCGGACATCGAAGATCTCCAACGGGACACGCGCCGCCGCCACGCCGCTGGCGACCGCCTCAACCATCTTCTCGGTGTTGCCGTACATCGTGCCATAGAGCAGAGTCACTCCGGTCTCCGGTCCCTTGAGCGCGTAGTTGGCCCACTTCTGGTAAAGCTGGATAATCCGGCCCGGGTCGGAGCGCCAGATCAAACCATGAGAAGGGGCTATTACATCGATGGGGAGATCCTTCAGCTTGTCGATCGCCTTGATCACCGGGCGAGCGAAGAGCGCGACGATATTGGCGTAGTAGCGCAGCGCCTGTTGTTCGTAGAACGCCAGATCATAGCACTGATCCTCGAACACCGAGCCCTGCAGCGCACCGTAGCTGCCAAAAGCATCGCATGAGAAGAGCACCCTCTGCGTCGTCTCGTACGTCATCATGGTTTCGGGCCAATGCACCATGGGTGTCATAAAGAACTTCAACGTATGCTCACCCAGTTCCAGCGTCTCTCCGTCGGTGACGACGTGTACCCCCTCGGTGACCCCATAGTAGGCCTCGAGCATCTCTGCGGCTCGAGCGGAGCAGAGCACGATTGCCTTGGGGGCAATCCGCCGCAGTGATCGTATAACGCCGGTATGATCAGGTTCCATATGGTTGATCACAATGTAGTCCAGATCGGCCGGGTCAACGACTTCGGAAATCTGATCGAGAAGGGCGTTGCTCTTGATGTCCTTTGCCATATCGACCAGGACGCTCTTCTCGTCCTTGATGACATAGGCATTATAGGACACCCCCTCGCTCGTGATGGGCCAGAGTCCCTCGAAGAGATCCGTAGTACGGTCGTTTACACCAATCCAGCTGATGCCAGACTTGACCTCTATGGCCGTCATTGCACGCCTCCAGAACTGCTAACTCGGTTTCCGAACAACTCAAACAATCTTGCACAACACTCCAGCTAACTCCGGCTGTGTCAACAGCAGCAGCCAGGACAGGCTAACCCTGACCTGGCTGCTGACACGATTTTCCGGAGCGAGCAGGTCCCACAGTAGTTATCGGCCCCAACGCCTGGCTAGTGTGATGGCGCTGTCGTCAAGACCGCGATCCCTGCGATGGTCAACACCATCCCCAACACCGTCTGCCAGGTCAGCTTCTCCGCTTGGAAAATCAACCCGACGATCACACTGAACAGCGGTGACGTGAAAGCGATCGGCATCACCTGCGTCAGCGAACTTGCACCCCGCAGTGCTGTGTAGAACGACAGCATACCTATCGAACCCGCAACCACGCCGCCGCCGAGTACCAGCAGCGCCACAGCCGTGCGGATGGTGATCCCTACCTGGGGCGTAAGGTTGCCCATGCTCAGGCCGCGCTTCTCGAAGAAGCCGCCCACACCCCACGCAATTGCCGTGATCAGGGCAAATATCTCAGGTCGCATACGGGCCTCCCTGTTACTAATCGTTGAGAGTCCAGGTCAGGTCTTCGGTCAAATCGACCTCATATTCCTCGGTGAGGACCTCGCCGTCGCAGTCCTCGGCCTGAAGATCGTAGATATCCGGCTCAACATAGAACAAGCGCAGCGTGCCGGGTTGGAGGCTCTCCATCTCACCCATCCAATCGTCGCCCCAATCATCGCCCGTGGTCGGAGAGATATACACATAGCAGACCTCAACGCTCGACTCGTTGCTGACCATCAGCCGCACATCGGCACCTGAAGCGCCCGCCGTGACCGTCGTGTCCCGAGAGACCTCCCAAGCCGTGGCCATAGCAGCCTCATCACAGCTCTCGACGCGCACATCATACGTCCCGGAATCCAGGCTGAAAACCTGGGTGTCTCCCGGCATAATGGTCTCATCACCACCCAGCCAATCATCCCCCCACGAATCCTCTGCGCTGGGCGACATCAGAACGTAGCAGATCTCATCCGGGCTGCGGTTGACAACCGTGATATCAATATCACCCGAGCCGGAGACAGGCGAATTAGTCACCTTGACATCGGTATCGCCATTGTCGTCGGAGCCTCCGGACAGGGCACTGCATGCCAGGGACGTCAGGAGTATCAGAACAACCAGAGACAAGAGAAGTGAGCGTTTCATCGTTAGGCCTCCTTGGATATTTGCGTCCATGTCTATCTTGCCAGAGACACCACGCACTACGGTCAACTGAGCGATGCTGCAAGATATCGTCATTATACCGGAAGCTGAATCCCTACACAAGGACTTGATCAGTGGAGAAACATCGGTTATCGAGTACAATGGCTCTGAAAGGACACGCTATGCGAATCGGTATCATCACCGGAGAATATCCACCGATGGAGGGTGGCGTCGGCGCTTTCACCCAAGAGCTGTCGCTTGCGCTGCACGACCTCGGCCATCAGATTCACATCCTGACAACGAGCACAGGTGCTGCCGGCGGCGAGACCGTGGAAACCGGACTGATGGTCCATCGCACGGTACCCCAATGGGGTCTCCCCGGCATGCGGCAGGCCTACGGCTGGCTGCAGGCCCTGTCGCCGGATGTCGTGAGTCTGCAGTATGAGCCGGCGGCCTACGGTATGAAAGGCTGGATCACCGCCTTGCCCCGCTGGCTGCAGCGAAGCCGGCGCCCGCCCCTGGTCATCACGTTTCACGATCTGCTGCCACCGTATCTCTTCCCCAAAGCCGGGGCGGTGCGCCAGTGGTCCGACCTGCAGATGGCCAGGCATGCCGCCGGCTGCATTGCGACCAATCACGAGGATCAGCAGGCTCTGACGCAGGTTCTCGGGTCAGCGGCTCCCCCGACCCGGCTGATCCCCATCGGCAGCAACATCGCCACGGAGTTGCCCCCCAACTATGACCGGGAGCGGACCCGGGATCGCTATGGGTTCGGCCCCCAGGATCTGGTCGTGGGCTTCTTCGGGTTTATGAACCGCAGCAAGGGGATTGAGACCCTACTGGAGGCGGTCGCACGCTTGCGGGATGCCGGTCACCCGATCCATCTGCTCCTGATTGGCGGACGAACCGGCACCAGCGATGCCGCCAACACCCAGTACGCGGACGAGGTCGACGAAATGGTCCGGGACCTCCATCTGGAATCGCGCACCCATCGCACCGGTTTCGCGGCCCAGCAGGACGTATCTGCCGCACTGCGTGCCATCGACATCTGCGCACTGCCCTATCGCGATGGGGCCAATCTGCGGCGCGGGACGCTGCACGCGGCGCTCGCGCACGGGTGTGCCATCGTGACAACGACGCCCAACGTGCCGGTCGCCGAGTTGCAGAATGAGGCCGGCGCATTGTTCGTGCCGCCGGAAGCACCAACCGCACTCGCCGAGTCCATCCTGCGGCTCGGATCCGACCGCGATCTGCGCCAGCGACTCTCAACTGCTGCAACGAAGCTGGCCGGCAAGTTCTCGTGGCCAGCCATAGCAGCGGAGACGGCTGCCTTCTTCGAAACCCTACAGTGACGACAAAGGGATCATGAACTCACTCCAGACAACTCTGAAGCAGCACCTACCCGGCACAAAGCCGGCGCGAGCGATCCTCGCCGCCATCCTCGCGGGATTCGTGATCCTCAGCACACTCTACAGCATCAGCATCCCTATCTTTGAGGCCTCGGATGAGCTGTGGCACTACCCGATGGTCGAGGTTATCGGTCGGACGTGGATTCTGCCGGTACAGCCCCTGGAGCCCGGCACCACCAGCGGGCCGTGGCGGCAAGAAGCAAGCCAGCAACCGCTCTATTATGCCCTTGGCGCGATGCTAACCTCGTGGATTGACAC
>JAGHDT010000445.1 GCA_021159805.1 Anaerolineae bacterium | reverse complement strand
CGCGTTTAAGTTGGTCAACCTTGGGTTTGGACGTCAGGCAGATGCTGCAGTTGTTGGCGTAGAATTCAATGACCGCGGGTTGACCGTTCGTAATCTTGGCCTCAAGCTCGGCCGCTGATGCGAATATGTCGCCCGGGGTCCTCAGGATTGCATAGGCGACGATCAGGACAGCTACAATGGCCAACGTGAGGCCATCCTCTTTGAGAAGGGCGATGAGTTTATCTTTCATAGGTTCTGACTCCACATTATTGTTCGGACGCTCCAGTGTGATCTTCGTTCAAAGGTGTTTCTTCTGCCGGCGTGTCGGCGGGCTCGCCGGCGGCAATGGCACGCAATCTCGCCAGGTTTTCGCGGTCTTCGTGGAGATCCTCACCCTTGGGCGTTTCGAGAATCCCGGCAATGCCCTCAAGGCGCGGATCTGTGAGTATGTGCTGGAACCCCGAGACGCCCAGATGTCCCTTGCCGATATGCTCGTGACGATCTCTATGGCTGCCGAGAGGATGCTGGCTATCGTTGAGATGGATGACGCGCAAGGTGCTCAACCCGACTGTCTTGTCCAGAGTGCGCATCATCGCTTTATACCCCTGTTCGCTGCGCAGGTCATAGCCTGCCGCAAAGATGTGACATGTATCCAGACAGATGCCCAAACTGGTGTTGTCGATGTCCGCCTCCAGAAGCGCGGCAAGCTCCTCAAAGGTCGACCCGAGGGCAGATCCTGACCCGGCTGTGGTCTCCAGCAGGATCCTCACTCCATAGCCGGGAAGCGCGGCAAGCACATCGCGCAGCGCAGCCTGGGCACGCTGCAGTCCTGCGTCCACGCCGTCGCCGGTGTGGGCACCGGGATGCAGTACCAGATAGGGCAGACCAAGCTGCTCGCACCGTTCCGCTTCATCGATGAGAGCTCTCACGGATCTGGCGTAGAGTGCCGGCTTAGGGGATGCGATGTTGATGAGATAGGAGGCGTGGGCGACGATGGGGTGAATGTCTCTCTGGGATCTAGCCGCTTGGAACTGCTCGATCTCGGATGGGTCCAGCGGTGGCGCGTTCCATTGCCGGCTGTTCTTCGTCCATATCTGCAGGGACTGGCAGCCGGCAGCTTCTCCCCGTTCTAGAGCTCGGTAGAGACCGCCGCCGATTGATTCGTGGGCGCCGAGTCTAAGCATAGTCTCCATACCTTTACCAGAGTGGCCCATCTACAAGATGGGCCACTCTATGGATGTCTATTCAGCCGGTATCGGCGCGCCCGGTTCTGTGGGGTTGACCGATTCGACGATCTCAAAGCTGCTGGTGATCTCCGCAGTGCTCCTGAGCATAGCTTGCACTGAGCAATAGCGTTCCTCGGAGAGCGTGATCGCGCGTAGTAGGGCCTTCTCATCAATCCCGCTGCCATGGGCAATGTAGGTGATGTGGATCTTGGTGAAGACCATAGGATGGTGGTCCGCGTTTTCCGCATCCACTTTGACCTGCATATTGGTCATCGGTTGGCGCTTCTTGGCCATAATTGAGATGACATCCATAGCTGTGCATCCGGCAAGTCCAACTAGCACCAGCTCCACCGGCGTGAGTCCGCTGTGCGTCCCGTACGTCCCGCCTTTGGAATCCAGAACGATTGCGGGGCCCTGACCTGCTTCGCCAACCAGGCGGTAGCCGGGCCCGGTCCACGTCACTTGAGCTCTCATCCATCAACCTCCTTGTGTTGATAACTGCACACTGCTTAGTCTCCGTAAACGAATGCAGTGATACGTTATGTGCCGCGGCATTCCGGCGCGCCACGCGCAGGAATGGCTATTCTGTTTCGTCCTGCACGGGGATCCTCTCAGTCTTTCTCGGTCTTGGCCACGGGACCCAGCTGTCCGAGCGTGGAAATCCCCAGAAGCGAGTAGATGCCGCACCGTCCGACAAGACCGGTGATCAATGACACCAGTCCGAGACCTCCGACGAGAATGCCTACCACACCCTGGACGAAGAGAAAGCCCAGGAGCATGCTGTAGACTCCCAAGATGGTTCTTAGAAGCTTATCCAGTTCACCGACGTTGGGTTTCATAGTGTCCCTCCTTGATCGGATGATCGCGCCTGCTTTAGATCCTGAAGATACTCGCGAATCGTCAGTGCTGCCTTGGCGCCGTCGCCCACAGAGATGGTTATTTGGGCTGGATTGTCGGCGCGCACGTCACCGACGGCATACAGCCCCGGGACATTGGTGCGCATATGGTTGTCGGTGATGATGTATCCCCACGGGTCGAGATCCACCAGGTTTGCCAAGAACTTAGTGTCCGGCGAGTAGCCGATATAGATGAAGATACCGTCCCCCGGGAAGAACCTCCTCTCGCCGGTCTTGCGATCCTCGGCGATGACGCCGGTGACCGTTTTTTCGCCCTTGATCTCGACGGGCTCCTGGTTGTAGACCAGTCGGCTCTTCTGGTGATTGCGGATGCGATCCTGCAGGATCTTCTCGGCACGCATCACCTCTGAGTGCACCAACACCGTCATGCTGTTGACATATCCCATAACTTGGAGGCCTTCCTGGAGTCCTGCGTTGCCGGCCCCGATCATGATGATGTCCTTGCCCTTGAAAAATGGACCGTCGCACGTCGCGCAGTATGAGACGCCCTTGCCGGAGTATTCGTCCTCGCCTGGGATATTCAGCTTGTTGGGACGACTGCCTGTGGCGATCACCACACTCTTACCTTGGTAGACGGTGCCATCCTCGGTTGTGACCTCAATCACACCTTCCCTGAGGGGGTCGACCTTCACCACTTCCTCGAACTCGGCGATCTCGGTGCCGAAGCGCTCGGCTTGCCGGCGGATGTTGTCCATCAGGTCCATCCCGCTGATCCCATCCGGGAAACCGGGGTAGTTGTCAATGCGCTCTGTCGTCGTCGCCAGCCCTCCGGTGGCTTCCTTGTCCAGCACCAGCGTCTTCTGTCCGTCACGTCCGGCGTAGATAGCCGTGGTCAGGCCGGCAGGGCCCGCACCTATGATCACGATGTCATAGAGCCCGCCGGTGATTTCCTCCGCAGATGAGTCCTCCGTGATGTTGAAATCGAACATAGAATGCTTTTCTCCCTCTGTGTGTGTCAGGATGGGTGGTTTCATACCTGTTCTGCCTGTGCGACTACGTCTGCAAACCGCGCAGACTTATCGCGCGTCGTGCCGACTAGCCACAGGCCCGGCAAGAACTGCCGGGCCTGTGGATCTTCTCAGATCGAGATCTGTGCCTGACTAGGCCACAGACTTGCGAATGGCGTCAACCACCATCTGCGCGGGAGCTGCTCCTTCGATCCGCTCCGAGTCATTGATCACGCTGAGTGGCACGCCCATAACGTTGTAGTGGTTTGATAGGTCAGGGAACTCGGTGGCTTCCACGACATCGGCAGTCACCAACTTGCTCTCAATGGCCATTTCCATGGCCAATATCGCCGACCGCGGGCAGTAAGGGCACGAGGGCGTCAGGAACACCTGCAGCTCGACGGGCTCCTCCAAGGTGGCAAGATAGCTTTTCGTCTGGACATCGAGATCGGACGTGCCGTCGCTGGCCTTCTGAATGCCGTGCAGTAACGTGGAGAACTCATAGCCTGAGGGAATACCGTAGTAGCGCAGGCCGTAGTCCTCCTTGCCCAGAATCGCAATGGCGGGAGCGCGCTTGAGATTGAGTGCTTGCGCCTGATCCGCGTCGCGGTGGATCTCATACTGCTCAACGGATACCCGATCTGTGGTAGCCGCGACTTCGTTCACCAGCTGAACGATTTCCTTGCAGTAGTCACAGTGTTTACTATCGGTGAAGACAGCCAGTGTGACATCCTGCGGGATGCCGCCAAGCATTTGCTTAACATTCTGGACGATTTCGTCATTGAGCAGCGCCATTTTTCTTGATCTCCCTATGCTGAATAACTGTATTGTGTTTCTGTATCGGATTTGTAAGTAAATTATCTACACTAATCATTAT